>NZ_JBQFLR010000003.1:0-275210 GCF_056531345.1 Ruegeria sp. N7
ACTCAGCATTGGGCTGGAAAAGCCCTGTCGCATTCGAAAGGAAAGTGGCTTAAACGAGCACTTGGGGCGGCACAAAAACGGGACAGGTCCATTCACACCAACTCAACTCGAAGCACTCTGGAAGCAAATGGGACGAAAAAAATACGCTGCTGGTCCCTAACGGTATTTTGCGTCACTCTGGTACAAGGTCTTCAAGTTCCGGCATCAGAACAACGCTTTCCTGTTCGTTCGGGTCCGTGCGTGCGATAACTGCAACTGCGGGTTCATTCCCATCGTTGAACGGAAGGTGCGGAGTGTTTGATGGTATATAGATCAGGTCTCCTGCTTGCGTTTCCATAACGTGTTCTAGCCTGTCGCCCCAATACATCTTAGCAGACCCGGAAATCACATAAATCGCGGTTTCATGTGTCTCATGTTTATGCGCCCTGGCGCGCCCTCCGGGCGGGACCGTGAGCAGATGCATGCAGATAGCTTGGCTTCCTACCGTCTCTCTGGCGATGCCTTCGAAGTAATCGAACCCCTGTTTCCCGGAATAGGTTTCGCCGGGGCGCAGTTTCACACAATCCGCCATCTAGGTTTTCCTTCCTAAGATTTGAGCTAGAGAATGATAGGCCAGCTTCGCCTGGAAACGTAGGGAAATCAGAAGCGGGTTTTGGGCGGAGATTCTAACGAGCCTTTTGAACGAACCGCATACCAGGTGATACGGCCTGAGATACATAAGGACGAAGAAAACCACGTTTGCGGACGTTACACATACCAAACTGTGCACGTAGCCATGACAGGTCCGTACCTCGACCCTCCTCCAAGATCTTCCCTGTTGGGCGGTCACATGGCGTATTGCCATTGAAGACCTTTGGAAAGAATTCATTACCTTGGGTCAGAGAAAGGGTCCGGAGGGGTATTCAATCGCAGATGCCGCATGAATGCCCGTGCGATCCTTGGAACCGGTTTTTGATCAGAGACCACAAAATGGCCCCGGTACCGCATTGGAGATTCAAATCGGACAAATGCCAGATCGGGAGATCGGTAATGGTAGACGGGAAAGGGATTGATAACAGACAGCCCCAATCCTTCGCGCGCCATGTCGGCAGCGGCGAATGAGGTTGAAACTTCGGCAACGATCCTCGGTTTAGCGCGCACTTGATGAAGCAACCTGTCCAGCTGCCCGCGCCGCCCGTGTCGATATGTCAGTGCGATCAGCTCTTGCTCATGCAGGTCTGATGGCGTCAGCACGGTGCGTTCCGATAGGGGGTGTTCGGGGCGCATGACGCAAACGGCTGGTGACTCGCGAAATGGTATAAGTTTGATGCCAGCGCGGCTTTGTTCAATCCCGGTCACGGCAAGATCAAATCGGTTCTCAAGCACGCCAAGCGTGACCATATCCGACGTTGTCACCTCAAGGTTCACGAAAAAACCGGGATTCCCGCGAATGAAACTGGCGATGAGGGAAACGATGTATCGATGAGCATAGCTGGGCGGTGCAACGAGGCGCAGTGTTTCCTGCACAGTTTCGCCCGGACCATCGATCCTGTCCAATGCCTCGAACAAAGGATCCAATCGCATATTCAGCCTCACGGCTTCTTGCGTCGGTCGCAATCTGCCTGCATCCCGTTCGAACAGTGTTCTGCCCAATCGATCCTCCAGGCTGCTGACGGAGCGACTGACCGCGGATTGAGATAAGCCGAGCTGCCGTGCGGCAGCGGCTGTTGTTCCAGACTGCATGAGCGCACGGAGCGCCTGGTATTCCGGCAGAGAATGCCAGTTGCGAGGTTTCTTCATTGCTGGGCGCCCGCATGATTCCGACTAGCTCTATGAGTAAAACTCATCAAGTTTTTTTACAATCATGACGATTACGTCTGTTAGCGTGTGTCGAGATGACACTAATCTGGGTAAAGCGAGTTTGAGGACCCTCCCTCTTATCATTGATGGGCACAACGACGTATTGTCAAAACTGGCCTCGTCAGGTGGTCTGCCCGAAGCGGGCCGCTTCCTGACCGGGCTCGAAGGCGCGATCGACTCTGTAAAATCCACGGCCGGTGGATTTGGCGGAGGCTTCTTTGCCGTCTGGGTGCCTTCGCCTATCGATGCCGATGCAAAAATGGAAGAAATGGTCCGGCCCAGCTATGACCTGCCGCTTCCCAATCATATTGATGCCGAAGATGCTCTGCCCTCAGCGCTGGGGCAGATTGCCATCCTGCTGGAACTGGAACGTTTGGGGGCGTTGAAAGTGGTTCGATCGGTTTCGGATATCCGGGACTGCTTGGCGCAAGGCCAGATGGCGGCCATTTTTCACATCGAGGGCGCCGAGGCGATTGATGCAGATCTGCATTCGCTTGATGTATTTCATGCGGCGGGGTTGCGATCGCTTGGGCCCGTGTGGAGCCGACCCAACATTTTTGGCCATGGTGTGCCGTTTAGATATCCATCGGGGCCAGATACTGGCCCTGGGTTGACGGATCATGGACTGCGGCTTGTGCAGCGATGCAATGCGCTGGGTATCATGTTGGATTTGTCCCACCTCAATGAAAAAGGTTTCTGGGATGTAGCGCGGTATTCGGATGCGCCTTTGGTCGCAACGCATTCGAATGCCCACGCCATCTGTCCGCACGCGCGAAATCTGACCGATGATCAGCTTCGCACCATCGCGGAAAGCGACGGGATGGTCGGGTTGAACTTTGCCACTGCGTTTCTGCGTGAGGATGGTCGGATGCTGTCCGACGTGCCGTTGATGCAGGTTCTGAAGCACCTTGACCACCTGATCGGGATAATGGGTGAAGACCGGGTCGGGCTTGGGTCCGATTATGACGGGGCGGTCGTGCCGGACGACGTGAAGGACATCTCGATGCTGCCTCGATTGAGAGATGCCATGGTGACCCATGGATACGGCGAAGAGCTCATCAAGAAGCTCTGCCACGAAAACTGGTTGCGTGTTCTTGAGAAGACCTGGGGCTCGTAACCGTTAGTGAAGACTTGATGACAGAGAGGACAAAATGAACGCATTTAACAGATTGCTTACCGGTGCGGCGCTAGGATTGGCGCTGGCCGTGACCTCGACTTCGGCAATGGCCGAAACGCCGCCGAACATGCTGGTTATCGCGCATCGAATCGACGACATCACGACGTTGGACCCGGCCGAAAGCTTTGAGTTTGCGGGTTCGGATGTCAGCCGGAATGTCTATCAGAAGCTGGTCAACTTCGACCCGCTCAATCTGGACGCTGGTTATCAGCCCGACATCGCTGAAAGCTGGGATGTGTCTGAAGACGGCAAATCGATCACCTTCAATATCAGGGAAGGACTGACCTTTCACTCCGGAAATCCGGTGACGGCAGAAGATGTTGAATTTTCGCTGCGTCGCGCGATCATTCTGAACAAGACGCCGGCCTTTATCCTGACCCAGTTTGGGTTCACGCCGGAAAATGTCGAACAAACGATTGTCGCGGACGGCAACACTCTGACGATCACGACGGACAAACCCTATGCGACATCCTTCGTTCTGAACTGTCTGACCGCTACCATCGGCGGCATTGTCGATAAGAAGACGGTGATGGAACACGACAAGGATGGCGACTTGGGCAATGAATGGCTCAAGACCAATACTGCTGGATCTGGGGCTTATAGCCTGGTCAGCTGGAAACCCAATGAAAGCGTAACACTGAAGTCGAACCCCGATTTCTATTTGGGTGCTCCGGCCATGGAGCGCGTGGTTGTCCGTCACGTTCAGGAAAGCGCCAGCCAGCGCCTGTTGCTGGAACGTGGTGATATCGATGTCGCGCGCAACCTGAATCCAGAAGATGTTGCCGGCGCTTCATCTGTTGCCGGCGTAAAGATTGCAGACGAGCTTAAGGGCCGCCTGATGTATGTTTCGCTGAGCCAGAAACACCCTGAGCTGAGCAAGCCTCAGGTTCGGCAGGCGTTCAAGTATCTGGTTGACTATGAAGGGATGCGCGACAGCTTCCTGAAGGGGCAATACACGATCCACCAGAATTTCCTGCCCCAAACCTATCTCGGTGCCTCTGACGAGACGCCGTTTAGCTTTGATGTGGAAAAGGCCAAGGCCCTGCTGGATGAAGCAGGTGTAAGCGGGCTTGAGATCGAAGTTGGTGTGCGTGAAGCGCAGGAACGGATCGAAATCGCCCAATCGCTACAGAATGCGCTGAGTCAGGTTGGCATCACGATGAACATCACCGTGGGGACCGCCAAACAAATTTTGGCGCGGTATCGTGCGCGGGAACTGGATGTTTACCTTGGCGCATGGGGGCCGGACTATCCCGACCCGCAGACGAACGCAGGTACCTTTGCCTATAACCCGGATAATTCGGACGAAGCCAATGCCACAGGATTGCTGGCTTGGCGGAATTCTTGGGATACCGGCGGGCTGACCGAGAAAACGGATGCGGCTGTTGTCGAAAACGACACCGCGAAACGCGCTGACATGTACAAGGAAATCCAGGCCGAGTTCCGCGAGACTTCGCCGTTTGTCATCATGTTCCAGCAGATTGAGCAATCGGCCCTGCGTGAAAACGTGACGAATTTCTCAACCGGTCAGGCGATTACATCGGCGTCGTATTGGCAGGTGACCAAGTAAATGGCACTGGCCGAAAGACCAACTGAGGGGCGCCGCTCGGCGCCTCTTATCCATTGGATCAAGAGTATCCTGAAAACTCTTGGCACCATCGCAATTACAATGCTGGGTCTGCTTTTCGTGACCTTCATCATCGGTCGCGTGATGCCGATCGACCCGGTACTGGCAATCGTCGGTGAACGCGCATCGCAATCGACTTATGATGCGGTCTATCAACAGCTTGGTCTTGATAAGCCGCTGTTGGTTCAATTTGGATATTACCTTTGGGATGTTCTGCACGGTGATTTTGGCGATTCACTTCTGAATGCCCGCCCGGTTTCTCAGGATATTGCCCGCGTCTTCCCTGCCACGCTGGAATTGGCGACTTTGGGCGTTCTGATTGGAATCTTTCTGGGTGTTCCGCTTGGTGTGATCGCCGCAGTCAAGCGCGGATCATGGATCGATCAGGTCGCCCGTGTGGTCGCGCTTGTCGGGTATTCAATGCCAATCTTCTGGCTGGGGCTCATGGGGCTTCTGGTCTTCTACGGGATACTCGGCTGGGTCGGTGGCCCGGGCCGCCTGGATATCTTCTACGAGGACATAGTGCCCTCACGCACTGGGCTGATTTTGGTAGACAGTGCCTTGGCCCAGGATTGGGATGTCTTCCGCAATGCGTTGTCCCATATCATCCTGCCCGCGGCATTGCTGGGGTACTACTCGCTTGCCTACATCAGCCGGATGACCCGATCCTTCATGCTGGAACAGTTGTCAGCCGAGTATGTCATCACCGCCCGCGTCAAAGGGCTGTCTGAAAGACAAGTTATCTGGCGCCACGCCTTCAAGAATATCCGGGTGCAGCTGATCACAGTGATCGCACTCAGCTATGCCAACTTGTTGGAAGGATCAGTTCTGACCGAGATCATCTTTAGCTGGCCGGGGATCGGCAGCTATATCACGACGGCTTTGTTGAGCGCCGATATGAATGCCGTTCTTGGAGGAACCGTTGTGGTCGGGCTGATCTTTATCTGCCTGAACATATTCTCGGACCTTCTTTACCGTTTCTTTGATCCGAGGTCGAAATGAGCGACATGACCTTGCGCCAGTGGCTGCTGACCGACGAGCCGACTTCGCGCCGCCATGCCAGATTGGCCAGCTTCTACAAAGGCTGGCTGACTTTGCGATCAAACTCGATGGCAATGGTCGGGTTGGCGATTCTTGTCGTCCTTGTTCTGACAGCGGTCTTTGCGCCTTTTCTCGCGCCGCACGATCCCTTTGTTCAGAGCCTGTCCAGCCGACTTCTCCCCATCGGGGCTGAAGGGCACCTGTTGGGAACCGACAGCTTGGGGCGGGATATTCTGTCACGCCTGATCTTTGGGGCGCGAATTACACTGTACATCGTGGCTCTTGTGGCGCTCATCGCACCGATTGCGGGGCTTCTGGTCGGGACTGTTGCGGGATATGTGGGGGGATGGACGGATGTGATCCTTATGCGCATCACGGATATTTTCCTCGCTTTTCCACGACTTGTTCTGGCGCTGGCGTTTGTCGCGGCGCTTGGGGCAGGGATTGAAAACGCGGTTCTGGCAATCTCACTCACGGCGTGGCCGCCCTATGCACGTATGGCGCGTGCAGAAACCCTGACCATCCGGTCAACCGACTATATCAACGCGATACGCCTTCAGGGTGCCGGGCCGCTGCGCATCATCACCCGGCATATCTGGCCGCTTTGCATCTCATCTTTGATCGTGCGTGTCACGCTGGATATGGCCGGGATCATTTTGGCTGCCGCCGGCCTTGGTTTTCTGGGGTTGGGGGCACAACCTCCAAGCCCGGAATGGGGTGCCATGATATCCGAGGGTCGAAGGTTCATCCTTGACCACTGGTGGGTGGCCACGGTGCCGGGGCTCGCAATTTTCACGGTTTCGCTGGCCTTCAACCTGTTGGGTGACGGGCTGCGGGACGCGCTTGATCCAAAGGACGGTGGGCAATGAACTTACTCGACATCGAAGATCTGTGGGTTCGTTTCCCAACCCGTCAGGGCGTGTTTGACGCCGTGCGGGGCGTGTCGTTTTCGCTGGGGCGCGAGCGTCTGGGGATCGTCGGCGAAAGCGGCTCGGGCAAGTCGATGACGGGACGGGCCATTCTGCGCCTGATCCGAAATCCGGGTATCGTGGAGGCCAAACACATCAATTTGGAAGGCCGAGACCTGATGAAGCTCAGCGAGCGCGAGATGCGTGAGGTGCGAGGGAAGCAGATCTCCATGGTGATGCAGGACCCCAAGTTTTCTCTGAACCCGGTGGTCACCGTTGGCGAGCAACTCATGGAAGCATACCTTCAGCACAATTCCGGCTCGAAGGCCCATGCTAAGAAGATGGCTATCGAGATGTTGGATAACGTCTCAATCCGTGATCCTGAGCGGGTGATGCGAACGTACCCGCATGAGGTGTCTGGGGGTATGGGGCAGCGCATTATGATTGCGATGATGTTGATTCCCAATCCCAAGATACTGATTGCCGATGAACCAACTTCGGCGCTTGATGTCAGCGTTCAGCGGCAGGTGCTGAACATCATGGATGGATTGGTCAAGGAGCGGGGGATGGGTCTGATATTCATCAGCCACGACCTGAATCTGGTGTCTGAATTCTGCGACCGTGTCCTCATCATGTATTCAGGTCGGATCGTCGAGGTTTGCGAGGCTGACAAGCTGCATCAGGCCCAACATCCCTATACCCAGGGCTTGCTGAACTCGCTGCCGCGCCTTGATGAAAAATGCACCCACCTGAGTGTTCTCACACGCGATCCGTCTTGGTCCGAAGCCCCAAGCGTGAGGGGCTGAAATGAAGGCACTGGAAATCAACCATCTGAATGTCTGGTTTGGTCATGCACACGACCGGGTCGATGCGGTGAAAGACGCAAACCTTGAAGTCGCGCAGGGCGAGAGTTATGGCCTTGTGGGCGAAAGCGGGTCCGGCAAGTCGACAATTCTGAGGGCAATAACGGGACTTGCACCGCAATGGTCGGGCACAATCCGCGTGGAAGGTCAGGCGATATCCGGGTCCCGGCGGGACAGGTCATTCTTTCGAACCGTCCAGATGGTGTTTCAGGACCCGTATGCATCGTTACATCCCCGACATACTGTCGACCAGGTCCTCAGTGAAACAATTCATCTGCATGGGTTTGGAGATATCGATAAACGCGTGAGCGATTTGCTCAACGACGTCGGACTTGGACAAAGATTCCGGTTTCGGTACCCACACCAGCTTTCCGGTGGTCAAAGACAACGCGTGGCAATCGCAAGGGCCTTGGCAGGTGAGCCAGACATCCTGCTTTTGGATGAACCCACGTCAGCTTTGGATGTCAGCGTTCAGGCCGAGGTTCTCAACCTGTTGACTGACCTGCGCAAACAGCGCGGATTGACCTATCTGATGGTGTCTCACGATCTTCCGGTTATCGCACATATGTGCGACCAGTTGGCGGTCATGAGAAATGGTGAAATTGTTGAGGTCATGTCCTCGGAAACACTGCGTTTTGGGAACCCAAGCCACGAGTATTCCAAGCAATTGTTGACCGCCTCTGTTGCCCCAAACCAGTAGCGCCTGTTCGTTGGAAGCAGGATTATTTTTCGTATGATCATTCCGAGGGACGCACGACAGCGTCCTTTAGCATTTCCGGTGTGAACGCACCTTTTGATTGATAAGGACCGTGTTGGCACTACAGCGATCGAGATATTGGAAACGGCTACAAATTGTGTAACCGTAAAGCATGCAAGCAATGCAATGTGAATTCCAGCTACGAGGTCACCGATGAAAAGCAAGGTGCAATACTTGGCGATAGCGTTTGCGTTACTGATCGCACCGCCTGTTTCAGCCCAGCAATCTGATTGGTCGTTTTCGGGCACTGCTTATCTGTTCATGGCCGAAACGAATATTTCTCTTGCAACATCAAGTGGAACAATCGACGGCACGTTGAGTTTTTCAGACGCTCTCGAAAACCTGGATTTTGCGTTTATGGGCAGTATTTCAGCGTCTAACGGGCGCTGGTTGTTGCTTGCTGATTACAACTACACCGATTTGGCGTTTAGTAACTCAACTCCCGGCCCGGCGTTTTCGAGTTTGGATACCTCTGCCACCACGCAATTTCTTAGCGGCTATGTTGGTTACCATGTTTATGAGACACCCGCGATCAGCGTGGCCTTAGCAGGCGGGTTCAGGTGGTTCAGCACGGAAACCACGTTCCGATTGCAACCTGGGGTCGCTGCTGGGCGAAGTGTGACGACCGACGACAACTGGACTGATCCGGTCGTAGCTGCCCGTGCAAGAGTTCGGATTTCTGACAAATGGTCAGGGACCGGGTTCGTGGATTATGGCGGGTTTCGGAGCGGTAGCGAAACCTGGCAAGTTTTGCTGACCGCAGATTATGAAATCAATGACAGATGGCTGATCCGCGGCGGCTACCGGTATATTTCCTTCGATCATGAGATCAACGGCAATGATTTCAGGTTTGACCAGTCCGGCCCGCTGCTGGGCGCAACGTACAGGTTCTGAAGACAACGTCAGGCGCATCCCTGATACTAACCTATGTTGCAACAGCGGCTGAACGCGGTTGTTTCTAAGGGCTGTCGTCGCTCGATAGTCCAGAAACGCACTGTCTGATTTCAAATAAGCTTTTGCTTTTTATGATTATTTTTTACTTTGGTAAATGGCGGAGACGAAGGGATTCGAACCCTCGAGACCCTTCCGGGCCTACTCCCTTAGCAGGGGAGCGCCTTCGACCACTCGGCCACGTCTCCGCCGACGGGTATATCCGTGCAAGCAACGGAAATACAAGGTCAATTCCGCAAAGTTTGGTTTTTTTTGCAGATCTGTCCGAACTCTTTGAAATAGAACGGAATCGCACCGGTTTGCATACACCATTTGTAAGTACGGGTTCACTTTCTTCAGGCCCGATGCAGTTCGTAATATCCTTAGAATCGCGGGCCTTGCCTGTGGCATCTGGCCTGATGTACGAGAATTTGAACGTGGCAAGTCTACAGCGGAGTTCAAGTGCTCGGTTGGCTTTGCAACGTGGAACCGGGTCACGAGTTTTTGCGTGATTGCGTTCCGTGCGCCAGTGCGAACCCAACAACTTATTGAAAAAGCATAGAAAACACATTCTCTTTTTGGAAGTCACGATCCGGTAACGCCGTGATGCGAATCGTTCTTTCGTCGTTGAGGAGAACATCATGTCGCAACATACCGTTCCGTCTGAACCATGGCAGAACCCTGACGAAGCCAATCAAAAGGTAGGCCGGGGTCGGCGCCGTTTGAGTGTGTTGGCGCGTTCCACTCAGGAGGTTTTCAAGGATCACAACGGTGAATCGGACCTTTTTGAAGGGACATGGCCCACGAATTTCTCGAAGGGTTTGCGTCATGACGTGAACGGAATTGTCGACGCGCAGGTCTATACCGAGTTTCTGGAAGAAGTGGCGGATCCGACCTGCACCGACAATCATGGCAATCGGTTGGCGTTGTTCGACACGCCAGCCTATTCCGGGCCCTTCCGCACCGCGCCATCAGAGGGTGGTGAATTTAGGTGGCGTGCGTGGGAAGGGCCAATCCTGGGCCATCGGCTTGGTCTCAACGGATGTGACGCGGGGGGGGTGGGAATTGCACCCGCGCCCCGGCTTGGATCGGATGAGTTGGCGGCGGAGATGGCCGAGATTTACGCGATGGCCTATCTGCGGGATGTGCCGTTCGAATCCATCAGGGATGGTGCCGGTGATGCGGCCAACGTGGCGGGTGCCCTTTGTCAGATGGAATGGTTCCGTCGCGATGGCAGCCCTCGGGACGCTGATGGCGCAGAGATTGGAAAGGTTTCGGCGGCGCGGCGGGTTCGGGACGGTGGCGGCCTGACCCCTCAAACCCTGTTTCGCGGTTGCTCACAGGGCTGTGCACAGGGACCGTATCTGTCGCAGTTCCTGGTACAAGGCCACGATCCACTGACAGCAGATCAAGCGCGCCGACAAAAGCAAAAGCTGACGCAGGCAATGGCCGTCGGGGCTGTTCCCTTCGGCGCTTTGAGGATCGACCAGAAAATCCAGCCGCAGGCGGCGGGCGTGGACTATCTGCGGGATTGGGCTGAGTGGCTGGACGTTCAGAACGGGGCGGACACGACGGCTGAACAAGCCTTTGAGAGCGAGGGAACGAAATTCATTGAAACACCGCGCGACCTTGCCTCTTACGTGCATTTTGACAGAATCTATCAGGCTTTTTTCAATGCCTGCCTGCTGATGCTGGGACAGGGCACGCCGACAGATGAAGGTTTGCCCGAGGATGGATATGCCGGTGTGCGTGATCCAGGCTCTGCCTGCGGCGGCGCGCACGTACTGTCCCTGTTGACGGAAGCCGGGGCACGGGCCCTGAGGGCCGCGAAACGCCAGACGTTTCAGGTGCACAATCGTGCCCGGCCTGAAAAGCTGGGCAGTGTTACGAGTTTGATGGCGAACGGTCACGGCGCAACCCTTGGCGCGGCCGAGCCTTTTGCCGCGACCCATCTGGGAAAACTCGAAGCGGCGACAAGCGAAGGTTTCAGCCTTATGGATGCAATCGCCGCCTCGCCTTCGGTGAAGCGGTTTGCGCATAACGCCATTTCCCATAAGGGCTTGCCGCGAAATGACCGTAACTTGCTGCTGCCGGTTGCTTATCCCGAAGGGTCGCCAATGCACCCGTCTTATGGCGCGGCTCATGGTGCCGTTGCCGGGGCATGTATCACAGTGCTCAAGGCTTTCTTCAGAACGCACGCTTTTGATGGATCACGGGTGTCTTTGGCTGCGGCTGGTCTGCCTCGGGTCCTTGTGCCAGCTGCGGGGGGCAAGACCCTGATCGACTCGACCCGACCAGAAGACAGTGCAGACTGCCTGACGCTGAATGGCGAGCTGAACAAGTTGGCTGCGAATATTGCACTTGGGCGCAATTTGGCGGGCGTTCATTTCTATAGCGATTATTTCGACAGTATCCGGATGGGTGAGCGTATCGCGGTCGGAATACTGGCAGAGCATATGGCAAAATCACCGGCGTTATCGAAAGTGTCGCTTGAGACCTTTGACGGCGATCATCTCAGCATCTCGGGAAAACGGTCTTCTGGCAGTGAAATCCACGTAGCCAATAGTTCGCCTGAATTGTGGTGGACCCGCCACCTGCCAGAGCAGGCAGGTTGGGGCGGATGAGGTTTCAGATTTTTTCGGAGGGAGATTTTTCATGATGCTTCCGCGCCCGTCAACGATGATGATCTCTCGAACCAGGCTGGAACCGTCGTGGCAAGTATTGATGGCAGATCAGCCCTGCATTTCAGATACAGATCGGTGTTCGGTGATGGCTGTTTTTCAATCTCCAGGTTGCGCCGATAGGGGGGTGAGTGAAGCCGCCCTGTCGGACTGGAACTCGAGAATTGAAGGGTTCTTCGATGGCAATGGAGTGAGCCCGTTCCTAGTCATGGACCCAGACGACATCGTCGATGGTCAGATATCGACGGGGTTCAAATGGTCTGCCAACCCGCGCGAGCCCCGGGATTGTCTGGGCGAGGATCTGGCCGCCAGTCTTTCGGATCGGGGTTGGGCAAGCAGGGCCGAACTACACAATGAATTTCTGGAATATGCGCTGATTTTACGGCCCGATTCCGAAGGTAAAATGCGGCCGAAGCGCTTTGTCGCCACGACCGAACTGATGGAGTGGTGGAGAACCATGGCAGTGTTCGATCTGGATCACTTCCTTTCGGTCGTTGAAACCGTATCCAGATGTTCATATTCCTGCGAAGAGTTGTTCGAGGTTTCGAAATCAGATTGGTGCGCATTGGACGTGCCTCAACGCATTGCTCGTTTTCAAAAAAGATTGGTGGGAACAGATTTTGCCCATCCACCAGAGCATCCGTTGAATATCGAACATGCTTTGTTCATGATCAGAGAGACGAACAGCCTGAGCGACCTGATCGCTACAATGCATCTTTCCTCATTCCCATATGTTGTCGGCAATGGTGAAAACAGAAGGCCCGCGCGGCTTGATGAAGTGTTACATTTTGCCGACCGACAGGATTTGTATTGTCGCCATGCGGGATCTGGGTTGGCAGGTGAAGCCCTTGATCTGGCCTTCTCCAGAGGCACAGCAACACCGACAGGGCGCGCGATGGCGTTCGCGAATCCTATGGGGCTTTATATTCGGGCGTTTCACATGTCCGAACTCTTCGTGGATGCGGTGAATGTGCCGACAGATTGGGTGCGTTATCCGCGCGGTGAAGCGGGAATGCCCATGCGCCTTGAGTTCGGGCCGGGCGATGATGACCCGCGGTTTCTGGACGATATCACCATGGGATCAGGGTCGACCGCACGGCCTGCGTCGGGTTATGCGCTTGCCGGCCTGATCGAGGTTGGCCCTTTGATAACAGTGGCGGCCAATCCACGCGCGATCACAAGGGTCGAATTTGTTGAAGTCCCGCCTGTTGATCCAAGCGATATCGTTTGTGGACTGCCGGAAACCCAACGATGCAAACAGATTTCTGAATTTGCGGACCGGACCGAAACTGAGGTCTTTGGCAACGTAGCGCCAACTTGCCAATTCAGTCACTGAAAAGGTTTCAAACCGGCACGGCTTTGACAACGGGCAAAGGTATTTCCGGCGCGGTCATATCGAATATGGCAATCGGGCGACCGGCAGCGTTGGCCGCCGCTGTCAACACAGTCATCAGCGTCGGGTCGGGACTCTGCCAGGCGTCCACATCGAAAGAGGATGCCGGAGTTGTCGGGCGATCGGTTCGCGCGCCGCGATACAGTCGGAACAAGCGCGCCTGTTCCTCATTCATCGCGTCATCTGTCACGCCGGTGTGGTCAAGCGTCACCATATTGCGCCAGGACACAACCGCTTCGCATGCCGCGTGCCAGACACCTGTCGCCAGATCGGCGGAAAAAGCCGTTCCATAGGTTGGTCGCCCGCCATCCGCATCGGCGCAGACCGCACGCAGTAGCAGGCCGACGCCCGAAACCATGCGAACGTGAACGCTCAGATGACGCAGGTAGGTGTTCAGCCAGCGGGTCAGATCACGCGGCAACGCTGTTTCGGGCAACACTTGGTCGAAACCGCGTGGTCCAAGCGCGTGTTCCAGGCATTCAAATGCGGCCCATAACGCAGCGGCCTCATGCGTTGGTCCGGCTGCGGCCCCCTTCGACGTGATCTGCCCATCGCTGCCCGGCGCACCCAGAGCAAGGGCATCATTTGGCAGAACATGCGTGGCACCATCCGATGAAATCAGGCTTTCGCGGGTTTCGGGCGAATCCGCGCTGTATTGCAGCGCATAACGTTCGATCGCTTCGAAACCCGAAAGTCGCGCGGCTACGTTCCGGTTACGCGCTGTGCCAAAGGACACGCGATGTTTCATTGCGCCAGCGGGTGGCACTGTTCCGTTTCGCAAATTGACCATGCGAAAGGCGGTGTGGATCGGAGCACCTTTGGGAAATTCAGCAAAAGAAGGTCCGGAAATAATCCCTGCGTTTTCGGCCAGTTCAATCAGCGCGTCGGTCATTTTTGTTTCCGGATAGGTATGTAACGGGTTATACAAATGGTTGTGGTTGTTAAGAAAGGACTTTTAGTATGGCTCGTTTGACTATTAATCCGAAATACACACTTAAGGATCTTGGGTGTGAAGTTCTGAACGCCGCCCGGAGCAACGCGCTGGGATCACAAGAGGGTCGCGACGCGGCTGAGCGACAGATTCATGAAATCCTTGCTGATGTCGGTAATCCTGCAGTGGAGTTTGTTTATGATTCCAAGAACAAGGTTCATATCGTAATCCCTGATCTGAGCGATAAAGAGCCAGACCCAAATCCCGATCACGAGTCATGGTGCTGCAAGCTGGCCTATGAAGCGATGGGTGGCATTGTCGTTTATGGCTGTGGTTCCTGATCGCAGTATCTGAACTTGCCTGAGGAGTTTATTTGAGTAAGGCAAAAACCAAGATATTCCTGACCGGTCCGTTTCAGGTGATTTGCAACGACGGCCAGGATGCAACACCACGCGGCACCAAGGCGAAAGCGCTTCTCGCCTTGGTGTTGTTGTCTAAGAATGCTGTTCGCAGCAGGGCCTGGCTGCAAGACAAGCTTTGGAGCAAAAGCTCACCTGCACAGGGTGCGGCCTCGTTGCGCAAGGAACTTAGTGTCCTGACCAAGCATCTGGCCGGGTTCGGTCTGGGGTTTTTGGACATCGGGCGCGAGAATGTCTCCATCGACCTGAAAGCGCTTGAAATTGATTTGTTTGATGAACCGCTTCAACCGGATCGCGCCGAGCTTCTGGAAGGGTTGGATGTTGCAGACCCGGAATTTGAAGACTGGTTGGCAGTTGAACGGCAAGCGTATTGGGACGTTGGCTTTGATGAAAATGCGCCTGTCCCGGTTGGCGCGCGCTTTCCATCCCATTGGGGGCATCAGAGACCTGCAATTGTAGTCGAGCCGTTTGAAGTAATTGGTGACGATAACAATATCAACGTTGCGGCGGCGTCGATACGGGACGAATTGCTTTTCCTCTTGGGTACGTTGTCGGATGTCATCGAATTGCGTGATGCGCGCAGGCAAGAAGGGCCTGTCGACGGCTATATGCTAAGCGGCAGCGTGGTAGCGGCCGAAGGACTGCGGGTGGCGGCACAATTAACATCAACCGTGGATCAGGTGTGCCTATGGACCGAACGTTTCCGGTTTCGGGAAAAGGATACGTTTGACGCCGTTGAAGAAATCGCAATGAAAGTTGTCGAAGCGCTTCAACTACGGCTGCGGGATGGTCACTGGTCCGACATCTGGTCAGCACGCGCCACATCCACCGAAGTTTGGACGGCATTTCAGAATGGTCGCATTCAGGAGAGCCTTACGACCAAGGACGGCCTGTTTCGTGCCATCCGCCAGTATGAGGTCTGTTTGCAGCGCGATCCGGACTATCTGCCTGCGCGGATCGCTGTCGGATTCTGCCGCCTGGATCTGATCCGGTTGGGCATGGAAGATTCGCCGGAAAAAACGCTGGCTCTGGTCGAGGCCGACTGCGCCGTCATGCGTGAAAAACACCCGGCGGATCCTTATTGCGCCGCACTCGAAGCGTTTACCCACAGTGTTGCTGGCCATACTGCCGAGGCTTGCCAGCTGATGCGCAAGGTACTTGAGAGGTTCCACAGCAGCCCCGAATTGCTGGGCTATTATGGTGTCTTGTTGATGTATGATGACCGGCTTGAGGACGGAATAGCCACGTATCGGCAGGCCCTCGCGTTAACGCCGCACCCGCCGATCTGGATCGAGGCGAACCTGTCCATGACCCTTGCCCTCTCCGGAGACAAGGCAGCATGGCAGCACGCGCATAATGTCTTGCGAGTGGACCCCGGCAGCGTGCGGGCGCGGGTTGTGTTATGCATGTTGTCCGCCGCCGCTGGCAACCAGTCACTGGCACGCCGGCACGCCCGTCGCATCCTGGAATTGCAGCCCGGTTTCACGGCAGAGCGCTGGGCCTGGCCGGGCTGTTTCAAAAACAGAAAATACTATGACGAAGGTGCACGACTGTTGGCCGAAGCAGGTCTGTGATGGCGTCTAATTGTCGTCCAGCACTTTGCGGGCGACGCGGAAACACTCCAACGCCTGCGGAACGCCGCAATAAATCCCGACCACGTGGATGATGGCGCGTATTTCTTCTTTGGTCACCCCGTTGGTGATGGCACCCCGGCAGTGGATTTCCCATTCATGCATCTTTCCCAGTGCTCCGATCATGGACAGGTTCATCATCGACCGCGTTTTTGCGTCGATCACGTCATCCCCCCAGCCAAAACCCCAGCACCAGGCGGTCATGGCTTCCTGAAACGGGCGGGTGAAATCATCTGCTGCTGCAAGGTTCTTTTCCACATAGTCCGCGCCCAGTGTATTCTTCCGTTGTTCCAACCCTTTCAGGAACAGGTCTTCGTCAAATAAGTCGGCCATTACGGGTCTCCGGTTTGTCAGCGTGTCAGGCGGTGTTTGTATGCGGGATCGTAGTGTGATTTCATCCGGTGGTGCACCTGTATACCCGGTCCGGCATGTCCACTATGTCGATATACCCAAGTGCTTTGGGCAAAATCCGGTCAATTTCGCAAGGGTGCCAGTCCTTGGGCATCAGCGTGGTTGATCTACCCGCTCAAGGGTAGGGCAAGCAGGTTATGTCTGCCTGGGGTGGGTTTCATTCCACGGCCTCGCGCATCCATTGTTGCAACTTGGCGATTGAGTGTTCGGACATCACACCGCAGCCCGGATCCAGCACCAGCGGGCCGGGGCAGTAACCACGGGATCTGAGGCCGCGATGCACGGATTCCACAAGCCGGATGTCTTCTTCGACCGTTGTTTCCCTGTCCTGAACGGCCAGTTGCCGGATCACCGCGCTTTCCGAACCACCTTCAGTGTACCAACCGCGCCAGACGGTGCAGTGATCCGTGTCATTTGCGCGCCAGTGATATGTGTTCAGCACATTGCCCGGATAGCACTGGAACGAAAACATCGGCCACAGGAACCAAGACTGGTAATCGCCCGCATGAGGCACCGACAGGTCGATTGGGTAAGTCATCTTGTCGAGGCTCTGACATTCGGTCGTGTGGCGCAGCACGAAACCGCCGCCTGCATCGGGTTGGATGTCGTAGGTTTCGGGCTTGACGACACCTTCAGCGAAAGTCGGGTGGTTGCTCGGGCAGTGATAGCATTCCGAATAATTCTCGACGCTGACCTTCCAGTTGCAGTGTTCCGGAATCTCGACCCATTCCAGCGGCTCGAGTTCGTCGATATGCGGGACGAATGCACGGATTTCCTGCCGTACTCCGGGATACCAGTCATCCATCGGGGCTGCCTTGTCGTCGAGATTGACGAAGATGAACCCATTGAAGATTTCGGTCCGGACCGCCGTCAGGCAGATCGCACTGCGGTCAAATCCGGGGACGGATTTGATATTTGGACCCGCGCGCAACTGACCTGACAATTCATAGGTCCACGCGTGATAGGGACAGACGACAACGCGGGTGTTGCCTGTGCCCGAGACCATTTCATGCGCACGGTGCTGGCAGACATTATAGAAAGTGCGAATTTCGCCATCGCGCCCGCGAATGCAAAACAGGCTTTGCCCGGCAATCTCGAAGGCAAAGTAATCTCCTGTTTCCCGAACCTGCGCGACATGGCCTGCGAACTGCCATGTTCGGGCCAAAAGCCCCTGCATCTCCTTCTCGAAAATGGCGGGGTCGGTATAATATCGCGCGTCCAGTGAGTGGGTCAGCGGTGCGTTCATTCGGGTTCCTCCGCATAGATGCCAAGCTGATGGCGACGACGATGGAAACGTTCGACCCGTTCGACGATCTCGTCGCTGGATACCGCGATCACGAAAGACAGCAGCGTTTCCAGCAGCGCGATGGTCGAAACGGATGACGGGAAAAACTGTGGGGTATCTGCTGCGACGACAAACCCGTGATGGGCGTTCCGGATCACAGGGCTGGCCGGACTGTCCGAGATACCAATGACAGTCAGGCCCTGCTGACGTGCCAGTTTGACCGCCTCGATCACTTCCGTTCGGTAGGGATGACAGGTGATCGCAATCAGCACGTCCTGCTCATCGGCCCAGGCCAGATCGTCCATTGGGGTTGAACCGGGGCGGGGGATTGCATGAAACTGCTTCATCCCGGTCGAAGCCAGATAGGTAAAGTTGCGTGCGTTGGAGTTGTTGACGCCTACGCCGAGTGTGAAAATCTGGCGAGAATTCCAGATGGCTTCGGCAGCAGATTTCAGGCGGTTCGCGTCGATCCCTGCAAATGTTTCCTCGATATTCCGGATCGCGGCGCCGATCATATCGGCATACAGCCCGCCCAATTCACCGGACTTGCCGATGTCCTGAAGCCATCTGGCGCGGTCTGGAAACGACACGCGCCCTTTTCGGATCGCGTCGCGAAAGGGTTCGCGAAAATCTTCGTACCCTTCAAACCCCACTTGCCGTGCCATGCGCACGAATGTGTTGGGTTTGACCTTTGCCGCCTCGGCGATTTCGCGCACGGTTGAGACCCCCACATCCGTAGGGTTTTCCAGAACGTACCGCGCAGCTTTCTGCGCCTCAGGGGTCAGGGCGTCCCACTCTTCGGTCAGGCGGTCCAGAACAGTTGATGATACATTTGTGTCATTCATGATTGACGATGGTACAAATGTGGAATTAGCCTGTCGAGCAGAAAAGCGACTCGGGAAGAGGAAAATTCATGTCCGGGAATGAACTGCCGTCACACGCACGTGTGGTCATCGTCGGAGGCGGCGTCATGGGCGTTGGTCTGGCCTACCATCTGGCCCATGAAGGCTGGGGCGATGAGACTGTTCTGCTGGAAAAGGCCGAGCTGACCAGCGGCAGTACATGGCATGCGGCGGGGCAGATTACGCATTCAACCTCAAGCTTTGGTCTGGGCAAATGCGTCGATTACAACATCGGCTTGTATTCCGGCCTGCTGGAGGCCGAGACAGGTCAGCCTGTCACGTGGCATGGCTGTGGCTCGTTCCGCCTTGCTTATACCGAGGATGAGATGGATTGGCTGCGCCATACCCTGTCGGTGGGCCGGTCGCTGGGTTTCAATATCGAACTTGTCGGTCCCGAGAAGGTGGCTGAACTGCATCCGTTTTATAACCTCGAAGGTGTTCTGGGCGCGCTGCATACACCGGATGACGGGCATGTGGACCCGACCAATGTGACCATGGCGATGGCAGCCGGGGCACGCCAGAAGGGCGTGCGCATCTTCCGCAGTTGCCGGGCGACGAACATCACGCAGGGCGCAAATGGTGAATGGATTGTTGAGACCGAACGGGGTGCAATCATCTGCGAGCATGTGGTGAACGCGGGTGGCACCTACGCGCGCCAGATGGGCGAATGGTCCGGGCTGCAACTGCCCATGACGTCAATGACGCACCATTATTTTGTGACTGAACCGGTGCCGGAATTCCAGAATCTGGACAAAGAACTGCCGGTGATCCGCGATGACCGCAAAGTCTCGGGTTATATCCGGATGGAGCAGCAGCGTGGCCTGATCGGAATATACGAGAAAGAGAATCCGAACTCGGTCTGGCATGATCACTGCCCGTGGGAGTACGAGAACTGGTTGTTCGACGCGGATTATGACCGGGTAATGCCATGGCTAGAGGAAAGCCTGAACCGGATGCCGATCTTTGCGGAACTGGGTATTCAACGCGATGTGCATGGGGCGATTTCGCACCCGCCGGACGGCAACCCCCTGATCGGTCCTGCGCCGGGTGTGCGGAATTACTGGTGCTGTTGCGGGACGCAGATCGGGATCGGCTGGGGCCCGGGTCTGACCCGAGAACTGGCGCGCTGGATGGTGCATGGGGCTGCCGATATCTCGATGCGGGATTTCGATCCGCGCCGCTTTGGCAGCTATGCCACCAAAGACTGGCAAGTGATCAAGGCGGAAGAAGATTACTGCTTGCGGCACGAAATCCCGTTTCCACACTTCAATCGGCTTGCAGGGCGTCCGATCAAGCCGTCGCCACTGTACGAATTGCTGAAATCCAAGGGCGCGGTACATGAAGAGGTCTATGGCTTCGAACGCCCCCGCTGGTTCGCCCGGGACGGCGTGGAACAACGCGATCACTATTCCTTCCGCCGCACTCCTGCCGACGACATGGTTGCGGCCGAGGTCAAGGCAGTGCGCGAACGTGTCGGCATCATGGATGTCACCGCCTTCACCAAAGTCGAAGTATCGGGGCCCGATGCTTATACTCTGCTGGATCGGTTGACTGCTAACAGGATGCCGCAAAAGGTTGGCTCGATCACGCTGACCCATATGTTGAACCGCCGTGGCCGGATCGAGTTGGAGACAACGATTGTCCGCATGGCCGAAGACCGCTTCTATCTGGTCTGTGCAGCGTTCTTCGAACAGCGCTTGCTTGATCATCTGGCGCATCATCGCAAGGGTGAAGATGTGCAGATCAACGCGCTGTCGTCAGAATGGTCGGCCTTGTCGCTGAACGGCCCCAGATCACGCGAAGTTCTGGCGCGCTGTACGGCTACCGATCTGAGCAATGCCGGGTTCCGCTGGCTGTCGGCGCAAGAGGTCACCATTGCCGGTCATAAACTCTGGGCGTTTCGCATATCTTATGCGGGCGAACTGGGTTGGGAGCTGCATATGCCCAACGCTGCCTGCCTCGACGTCTACAATGCGCTATGGGCTGCGGGTGAGGCGTATGGCATTGCGGACTATGGCAGTTTCGCCATGAACGTGATGCGGATGGAGAAGGGCTTCAAAGGGGCAGGCGAGCTGACAAACGAAGTCACGCTGGCAGAAGCTGATGTGCTGCGCTTTGCCCGTACGGACAAGGGCTACCTGGGCAAGGACAAGACGTTGAACACCGATCTGCCATGGGTATGTGCCTATCTGCAAGTCGAGCCGGATGGCGAAATTGATGGCCATGGAGGCGAGGCGGTGACGCTGGACGGGCGTGTCATAGGCTCGACAGCTTCGGTCGTATTCGGCCACACGGTAGGTAAGATATTGGCCTTTGCATACATCAAATCCGAAGCAGCAAAAGCGGGAACCGAGTTGGAGGTCGTGATTCACGGCAAGCCGCGTTCGGCCCGAGTACTGGATAAGCCCGCTTACGATCCAGACAGCCTGCAGCCCCGCACAGACGCAGTAATGGAGACCACCTGATGAGCCTGCCCGCCACAATGAAAGCCATGGTCACGATGGGCCATGGAGATTTAGAGCAGATAGTTTGGCACGATAACTGGCCGCGTCCTGAACCTGCGGAGGGTGAAGTGCTGATCAAGGTTGCGGCATGTGGCCTGAACAATACGGACGTCAACACGCGGTCGGGTTGGTACTCCAAGACGGTCACAGCCGCAACGACCGGTGGTGCGTTTGAAGAGGTTGGCGAAGAAGATCCCACCTGGGGCGGTAATCCGATCACCTTCCCGCGAATTCAAGGGGCCGATATCTGCGGGCATATCGTTTCCGTCGGCGAAGGTGTTGACCAGGCACGTATTGGCGAGCGTGTCATCACGGATGGCTGGCTGCGCGATCCGGTGGAACCCGACAATATGGACAAGACTGGTTATTTCGGCTCGGAACGGGATGGTGGTTTTGCCGAATACGCGACAACTCTGGCGGTGAATGCTGTGGCAATCACCTCGAACCTGACGGATGCTGAACTGGCAACTTTTTCCTGCTCTTACTCCACCGCCGAAGGCATGTTGACCCGTGCCAATGTGACCGGCGAGGATACGGTTTTGGTTCCAGGTGCTTCCGGCGGTGTGGGCGGTGCGCTTGTGCAACTGGCCAAACGGCGCGGCGCGCGTGTGATCGCGATGGCATCCGAATCCAAACACGCGGACGTGGCCAGGCTTGGCCCTGACGTCATTCTGCCACGCGCTCCTGCGAACCTGCGCGAGGCGCTGGGCGTAGAAAAGATCAGTGTGGTCGCAGATGTCGTGGGCGGACCATACTGGCCGAACCTGATCGACATTTTGGAACGGGGTGGCCGCTATACCTGTTCGGGCGCAATTGCAGGCCCGATCGTCGAACTTGATCTGCGCACATTCTACCTGCGCGACCTGACCTTCACCGGTTCGACCGTCATTGACCCTCAGGTCATGAAGAACCTCGTAACATACATCGAGGCTGGTGAGATCAAGCCAGCGCTTGCCGCGACATACGCGCTGAAGGAACTCCGAGAAGCACAAGCCGCGTTCATCGCGAAAGAGCACACCGGCAACATCGTGGTGATGCCATGACGCTTGACGATGTTCTCGAAGCTGCCCGGCAAATGCACCATGCGCATCCGGACCTTGCTGCGTTCGCGCCTTGGCCGGGTGATCTGACCCCGACGGGGTTGGATGCCGCACCCATTCCCGCAACGAGGCTGGTGGCAGCCTTCGATCTTGTTGAAGACACGCCAACCCGTGACTTGATCGCGGCGGTCAAAGCGACGGCGCATCTGGCACATTGGAAACACACCTACACCGAAGACGAAGTTGGTGCGGATTTCCTGAACCGATACGGCTATTATGAGTTGTTAGGTCCTACCGGACATTTTCACTCGACCCTGCTGCGTGGCTACATCGCGTATTGGGGGGCTGGCCTGAATTACGATTGGCACAGCCATCAGGCCGAAGAACTCTACCTCATTCTTGGCGGAGGTGCGTTGTTCAAGGTCAATGGGAACGAAACATATCTTGGAGCCAATCAAACACGCTTGCACGCAAGCTGGCAAAGTCATGCCATGGTCACCACAGATCAGCAGATCCTGACTTATGTTCTGTGGCGCGGTGAAGGCATGGGTGATCTGCCCCGGATGGATATCGCATGAAGATCAAATCTATCACAGTATTTCACGTCGACCTCCCACTGGAGCATCCATATTGGTTGTCTGGTGGGCGGCTGAAATTCGAAACGCTTGACGCGACACTCGTGAAAATCGAAACCGATGCGGGGTTTGTTGGCTGGGGTGAAGGGACGCCATGGGGCCATACCTATGTGCCCGCGCATGGTCCGGGTATCCGCGCCGGAATTGAAACGATGGCGCCGTTCATTCTGGGCCTTGATCCGCGGCGGGTTCTGGATGTGGAACGGGCTATGGATCTTGCCTTGCCCGGGCACCTTTATACCAAAAGCCCTATTGATATGGCCTGCTGGGATATCGCGGGTCAGGTGGCGGGCGTGCCGATTGCCGATCTGATGGGGGGTGGATCGCGGACACCGCGCCCGATTGCGTCCTCGGTCGGGGCGAAAACTGTAGACGAAACGCGCGCGGTCCTAGAGCGTTACCGCCAGCGGGGCTACATCGCACATTCCGTGAAGATTGGTGGTGACGTTGAACGGGACATCGCGCGTGTTCGCGATGTCGAGAGTATTCGGCGACCCGGGGAAATCGTTCTTTACGATGTCAATCGTGGCTGGACGCGTCAGCAAGCGTTGCGTGTGATGAGCACCTGCGCGGACCTGAATGTCATGTTCGAACAACCTTGTGAGACGCTGGATGACATTGCTGCAATCTCGGGGCTTCACCCGTCACCCGTTTCAGTGGACGAAAGCCTTGTGACTTTGCAGGATGCGGCCCGTATCGCCCGCGATGGTCTGGCTCAGATTTTCGGGATCAAGTTGAACCGCGTCGGCGGGCTGACCAAGGCTGCACGCATGCGGGATATCGCGCTGGCCCATAGGATAGACATGTTTGTAATGGCCACAGGCGGTACGGTTCTGGCCGATACCGAAGCATTACATCTGGCCGCGACCATCCCGGATGACAACTGCCTTGCAGTATGGGCCTGTCAGGACATGATCACGGTCGATATTGCCGGGGGGCGTGGGCCTCGGAATGTTGATGGCCATTTGCACCTGCCAGAAGAACCCGGGCTCGGCGTTCATCCGGATGAAAGCACATTAGGTGATCCAGTGGGAGTATACGCTTGAAAATCAACAAGATAACGCTCTGGTCTGTTGTTCTGACAAGTCACGAAACGTACCATATGGCTGAAGGCAAGACCTGTGCCACTGTGAAATCCCATGTCCTGAGCCTTGAAACGGACACCGGTCACAGGGGGTGGGGTGAGGTCTGCCCGATCCCGCATTACCTGCCGGCCTATGCGGACGGGGTGCCAGGTGCCATTGCTGAGATGGGGCCCGAAATTCTTGGGATCACCCCTTTTGGTGCAGACTCTCCCATGCGCAAGCTGGACGGGTTTCTGCAAGGGCATCAATACGCGAAATCGATCGTCGATATCGCGCTTTGGGACCTGTTCGGTCAGGCGGCAGGGTTGCCGGTTTATGCGGTGTTGGGTGGGCGAACGCAGGCGGATATGCCGCTCTATCATTCGATCACCTGCATCGCACCGGACGAGATGGCGCGTATTGCCAAATCCGCTTTTCAAACCGGAATCCGGCAGTTTCAGGTCAAGCTGGGTGTCGAGGGAGATTGGCAGGCGGATGCCGAGCGGCTGATCAAAGTGCGCGAAGCCGTGGGAACCGGGCCGTTGGTATATGGTGACTGGAATTGTGGAGCATCGCGATTGCAGGCGACCCGTACCGGGCGTGCGGTGGCACATCTGGACGTGATGTTGGAACAGCCCTGCAAAACGCTGGAAGACTGTGCCGCTGTCCGTCAGGCTACTGGTCTTCCGATGAAAATCGACGAGAGTGCCTTTGACCTTGCCTCGCTTTTGCGTGCGTATGAACTGGGTTGCATGGATGCGGTGGCGCTTAAACTTTCGAAATTCGGCGGCTTGTCAGCAATGCGTCCTGCACGGGATCTGACCGTGCATCTTGGTGCCGAGATTTGCGCTGAATGCACATGGGGGTCTGACATTATTACTGCGGCTTCACTTCACTTTGCGGCGTCGACGCCGAAAGGTTCTCTGATGAACACGTGCGACTTGTCGTCTTACGTGGCCCCGCGTCTGTGTCCTGATGCACCAATTCGTGAAAACGGCCGGATTGCTCCGCCCGAAGGTCCGGGTTTAGGTGTTGTGCCGGACCTCGATATCCTTGGCACCCCAATTCTGGAGATCGACTGAGATGCTGAAAATCCAATCACAATCCGAATGGATTGCTCGCGCGAACGAAGTTCTACCCGCCGGGGGGTTTGGCAACTTTGATCCGGGCATCATCATCGCCCGTGGTGAAGGCAGCCGTGTCTGGGACGAGGATGGCAACGAATATGTCGATTACCTGATCGGGTCGGGTCCGATGCTGCTGGGTCATGGCCACCCTGAAGTGATGGAAGCCGTTTTGGAACAGCTGCCCAAAGGGATGACGTTTTTTGCCAATAACAGAAAAGGAATCGAACTGGCCGAGGCCATCATCGACGCCGTTCCCTGCTGCGAGCAGGTGCGCTTTGTCGCGTCGGGCGGCGAAGCCGACATGTATGCGATTCGCCTGGCGCGGGCTTATACCGGGCGCAGCAAGATCCTGAAGTTTGAAGGCGGTTATCACGGTATGAGCGCCGAGGCGCAGATGAGCCTTGCCCCAAGCCGCAGAGTCAATTTCCCGCAGGCAGTTCCCGACAGCGCCGGTATCCCCGACAGCGTGGCCGAGCAAATGCTGATCGCGCCCTTTAACGATCTGGAAGCCGTCGCTGCTTTGCTGGATGAAAATGACGACGTTGCCGCGATTATAGTCGAGCCTTTGCAACGGATTATCCCGCCAATGCCAGGATATTTGCTGGGCCTTCGAGCCCTGTGTGATCAACATGGTGTGCTGTTGATCTTTGATGAGATTGTCACCGGATTCCGGCTGGCTTATGGCGGGGCGCAGGAACGATACGGGGTCACACCGGATATCTGCACTTTGGGTAAGATCACGGGCGGTGGCTTCCCTCTGGCTGCGCTTGGTGCCAGCGTCGAGATCATGAAGCATTTCGATAAGTCGAAGGTCGGGGAAGAAGGTTGGCTGATGCAGTTGGGTACCCTCTCGGGGAATCCGGTCGCCTCGGCCGCTGGGCTGAAGACGATGGAGATTTTGCGGCGTGAAGGCGCGTATGAGCGTTTGCGCGCAATTGGAAAACACTTGCAGCAGATTCAGTCGGACGCCTTGAATGAAGCGGGCATCGCGCATCGGATTTGCGGTGACGAGACTTTGTTTGACATCTATTTCACCAACGCCGAGTGCCGTGATTATCGCAGCGCAAACCACGATGATCCACAGCGCAACGCCACTTATAATGCGGTGCTGCGCGCCCATGGAATCTTCAAGTCTCCGGGCAAGCTTTATCCGTCGCTGGCGATCACCGATGCGGATCTGGAACAGACACGCATCGCCGTCCGTCACGCGGTTGATGCCATTTCCTGAAGGTTGGATGTATACAACGTAAACGGGTCGCTGTTGAGTTCAACAGCGACCCGCTACCTTTGGAAGTCGGGGGTCAGCCTCGCCCCCTCGAATACTGATTAAATCACCGGCAATCTGAAAACTTTTCGATACTTTCGAGACTGACCCGACTTCCTCATCGGTATGTCACTTTAATGCCCGAGAATCTCGGCGGTCACAGTGATCAAGTTCACACTGCCTTAAATTAATTTGAATTTTTCCAATCAAAAAAACCTGGACCCGCCTGTTCCAACAGTTCCGCTGCCATCGTGCGGGCCATTTCTGGCCCGTCTTTGACAGAACCGGTCACTTCTCTGTTCACGGTGTCCGACCCATCTGGGCGCAGGACTTCGCCGCGCAGCCTTAAGTTGTCTCCGTCCAGTTCCGCCAGGCCAGCGATCGGAGTTTCGCAAGACCCGTCCAGCGCGGCCAGCAAGGTGCGTTCGGCGGCCAGCCGCCATCCTGTTTCCGCGTGATGAATCGCTTCAAGCATTTCAGCCGCGCGTATATCGTTGCTACGCCGTTCGATGCCAATGGTACCCTGTGCAATCGCGGGCAGCATGTCATCCGGAGAAATGGCGCTGGCTGGAATCTCGTCCATGCCCAGACGGCGAATGCCAGCCATGGCCAGAAAAGTGCAATCCGCGACCCTGGCTTCCAGCTTTTTCAGCCGCGTCTGCACGTTCCCGCGAAACTCGACCACTTTCAGATCCGGCCGCCGGTTCAGCAGCTGCGCCCGGCGCCGCAATGACGAAGTGCCCACAACAGCCCCTTCGGGCAGATCGTGGATTGAGTTAAGGCGCGGCGAGATGAACGCGTCACGCACATCTTCGCGCGGAAGGAATGTGTCCAGAACCAGCCCTTCGGGCTGTTCAACAGGCATGTCTTTCGTTGAATGCACGGCGATATCGATTTCGGCGCGCAACATCGCCTCTTCGATTTCCTTGGTGAACAGGCCCTTGTTGCCGATTTCCTTCAGCGGGCGATCCGCATCGATCATGGCGCGATTGTCGCCGGTTGTTTTGATCACGACGATTTCAAAGGCCACTTCGGGCAGATCAAACGCATCGCTCAGGCGTTGGCGGGTTTCATAGGCCTGAGCCAGAGCCAGCGGTGAACCACGGGTGCCAATTCTGAGGGGCGATGCGGGGGTGGGCAGGGTCAAAGTCATGTGCACAGCTTTAGTCGCGTCACATTGCCCTGACAATGGGGGCTGAGCTTGACAAATTGCCGCCGAAGGACGACCCGTTGCCAAAACCGGAAGACTGGGGGCGAATATGGCCGAGACAAAGAAACTGCTGAGGGCGCTGGCGGGCGAAGTACAGGATGTGCCGCCAATCTGGATGATGCGCCAGGCGGGCCGGTATCTGCCGGAATACCGGGCCACCCGTGCCCAGGCCGGGGATTTTCTGTCTTTATGCTATAACCCGGAACTGGCCGCCGAAGTCACATTGCAGCCGATCCGGCGCTATGGGTTTGATGCTGCGATCCTGTTTGCCGATATCCTGCTGGTGCCGCAGGCGCTGGGTGCGGATCTGTGGTTTGTGACCGGCGAAGGTCCACGTTTGTCGACGATCACGCGGCAATCCGAGTTTGATGCGTTGAAGCCGGTGGACGCGATTCACGAGACATTGTCGCCCGTTTATGAAACGGTTCGGATCCTGTCGCGAGAATTGCCGTCTGAGACCGCGCTGATCGGGTTTGCCGGCGCGCCCTGGACAGTCGCGACCTACATGATCGCCGGGCGTGGAACACCCGATCAGGGACCGGCACACGCTTTGCGAGAGAGCGATACTGCCTTATTCGAGGCGCTGCTGGATCGCATCACGGCGGCAACAATCGAGTATCTGTCGGCTCAGATCGACGCCGGGGCCGAGGTGGTCAAGATTTTCGATAGCTGGGCGGGTTCCCTGAAAGGTGAGGCGTTTCGCAAATACGCGGTGGAACCGTGCCGTGTGATTACGCAGGCCATCAAGGAACGTCACCCCGGCATCCCGGTGATCGGTTTCCCGCGCGAGGCGGGGGAGGGGTATGTCGGGTTTGCCAAGACGACGGGCGTGGATTGCGTCGCGCTGGACAACTCGGTGTCGCCCGATTGGGCCGCCAGACATGTACAGGTTGATGGTTGTGTGCAGGGAAACCTGGCCTCGTCGCATATGGTGACCGGTGGGCAGGCTCTGGTGGATGAGACGCGGCGGATTGTCGAGGCTTTCTCGAACGGGCCGCACATCTTCAACCTGGGACATGGGATCACGCCGGATGCCGATCCTGAGAATGTTCAGTTGATGATTGATACGGTGCGCGGGCAGTAAGCAGGTTAAAGGGGGCCAGCCCCCTTCTTGGCCTGCGGCCAATTCATCCCCCGGGATATTTTGGGCCAGATGAAGTGCGGATCAGCGCAGGCTGTCGAGCTCTGCGAGGATCTCTTTAGTATGCTCGCCGCGCATGGGGCTGGGTTTCGGGGTCCAGTCATGGCCTGAAAACCGTGGGGCGGCGGCTGCCTGAAATGCGCCGTCAAAATCCTGCCAGCAGTTGCGATGGAGGTTCATCGGGTGTGAGCGGGCTTCGTCCGGGCTGAGAACTGGGGCAACGCAGGCATCTGTTCCTCGAAACAGGGCCTCCCAATGGTCGCGTGGTTGACTGGCGAAAATATCGGTCAGACGGCGTGAAAGCGAAGGCCACAGATCACGGTCGTATTGCCGTTGAAACTCGGTATCGTTTGTGAGGCCCAGTAAGCTCAGAAATTGCATGTAGAATTTTGGTTCGAGGCATTGCACGGAAATATAGCCACCGCAGGCGCAGGCGTAGGTTCTGCTCCAGTGGGGACCGTCCAACAGGCTTTGACCCCGGGTTTCAGACAGGTTGCCGGTTTGGCGCATTGTCATCAATAGGTTCATCATATGGGCCGAGCCGTCATAGATTGCCGCGTCAACGACAGTACCTGCGCCAGTGCGTTGCGCATTGATGAGCCCTGCCAGAACGCCTGCCACAAGATACATGGCCCCACCGCCGATATCGCCCACCAAAGTTGGCGGGGTCTGCGGTGCTTGGCCGGGACGTGATGCATACCAGAGCGCTCCGGACAGGGCGATGTAATTCAGGTCATGCCCCGCCGTGTCGGCCAGCGGGCTATTCTGCCCCCAGCCCGTCATGCGCCCATAGACCAGTTTTGGATTGCGGGTCAGGCAGGTATCCGGGCCGAGCCCCAGTTTTTCCATCACACCGGGGCGGAATCCTTCGATCAGGGCATCGGCTGTGTCAATAAGGCGAAGTGCGGTATCCAGATCATTGGCGTTCTTCAGATCAAGTGCGATGGATCTTTTGCCCCGGTCCAGCAGGGAACGTTCCGGCATACCCGGTGTTGCGGCGCCCCCTTTGCGGTGGACTGTTATCACGTCAGCGCCCAGATCTGCCAGTAACATGGCACTAAACGGGCCGGGGCCCAGACCTTCGAGTTCGACAACACGTATTCCGTTCAGCATCAAGGCCCTCCGTTTCCGGCAGAGTTTGCTGGCTGGTGTCGGGATTGCAAGCCGGATGATTGCTGGCGCGGGCGGTCTTCCTTTTGGCAGTTGTTCATCACATGGTGCGGAATGGGCCTGTTATCCCTGTGTTCGGGGCGATAGGGTCTGGGCCAGAACGGGGAGCGGATATGACGACCATTTTATCCATCAGAGATCTGCGCAAATCCTACGCCGATGGGTTCGAGGCGCTGAAAGGTGTGTCTCTGGACATTGAAGAAGGCGAAATTCTTGCGCTTCTGGGGCCGAATGGGGCGGGAAAAACCACTCTGATCTCGACGATCTGTGGAATAACCACGCCAACATCCGGCACGGTCTCAGTCGGCGGGCACGACATTCAGTCGGACTATCGCGCAGCGCGCAGGATGATCGGGCTTGTCCCGCAAGAGATCGCGCTGGAACCGTTTGAAAAGGTCTGGAACACAGTTCGGCTGTCACGCGGGTTGTTTGGGCTGGGCAAAGACAACGCCCGGATCGAGGGCATTCTGCGCAAGCTTTCGCTATGGGACAAGCGCAAGAACCCCATCAAGGAGTTGTCGGGCGGCATGAAACGCCGCGTGCTGATCGCCAAGGCCTTGGCGCACGAACCACGTGTTTTGTTTCTGGATGAACCGACGGCAGGTGTGGATGTCGAGCTGCGCAAGGATATGTGGGAAATCGTAGCAGAGCTGAAACGGGACGGTGTCACCATCATTCTGACCACCCACTATATCGAAGAGGCAGAAGCCATCGCGGATCGCGTCGGCGTCATCGACAAGGGTGAGTTGCTTTTGGTGCAGGACAAAGACACGCTTATGGCGCAGATGGGCAAAAAGCAGATTGTCGTCATGCTCACCGAGCCAATCGCCAAGATTCCCGATGATTTGGCCAGCCACAATCTGACCCTCAACGGCGCGGGGGATAGCCTGATCTATACCTACGATACCCATGCGGATCGCACGGGGATAACGACCCTGTTGAATGACGTGTCGCAGGCCGGACTGGTGTTGCGCGATGTGCAGACACGGCAATCGAGCCTGGAGGAGATATTTGTCAATCTGGTATCCGGAGAGGCGGCATGAACTGGACCGCAATCGCTGCAATCTACCGGTTCGAAATGGCCCGCTTCTTTCGCACCCTGGCGCAAAGCTTCCTGTCACCGGTTCTTTCCACTTCGCTGTATTTCGTGGTATTTGGCACCGCCATCGGCAGTCGAATTCAGGAGGTCGAGGGTGTATCCTACGGCGCGTTCATCGTCCCGGGCTTGATCATGCTGTCTGTGGTGATGCTTTCGATCTCGAACGCGTCTTTCGGAATTTATTTCCCAAAGTTTCTGGGCACCATCTACGAGCTGTTGTCGGCGCCGGTGAATTTTATCGAAATCGTGATTGGGTATGTCGGTGCGGCGGCCACCAAAGCGCTGTTCGTGGGGTTGGTCATTCTGGCCACGTCGACCTTTTTCGTCGACATACGGATCGAACATCCCTTTGCCATGGCGGCGTTCTTGATCCTGTCATGTCTCAGCTTCTCGTTGCTGGGTTTTATCATCGGGATATGGGCCAGTAATTTTGAACAGATGTCATTGGTGCCGCAGCTTGTGGTCACGCCGCTTATCTTCCTTGGAGGTACGTTTTATTCAATCTCGATGCTGCCGCCTCTGTGGCAGACGATCACGTTGTTCAATCCGGTCGTCTATCTGATTTCGGGGTTTCGCTGGTCGTTTTTCGGGCTTGCGGATGTGCCCATTGCCCTGAGCTTGCTGGCCATCATAGCCTTTACTGGGGTGTGTCTGGCGGTCATTGGCTGGATATTCAAAACCGGCTGGCGCATTCGCAGCTAACCCACGCCGGTGCGTTGCATTTTTGCCCATCGAGTGTGTGAATCTGGTTCACGTCGCGTTCAAGGTTCGAAGAGTCCCTTGTTTACGGGATGGCGGCACTCTACATCGGCACCCATGAAGCTCAGCCTGCCGTTCGTCAAAAAACACCCCTGTGTGGCCATCGTCCGCCTGTCCGGAGCCATCGGCATGGCCGGGCGCGGGTCCTTGAACGACGCCACGCTGGCGCCGGTTCTGGAGAAAGCCTTTCGCAAGGGAAAACCTGCGGCCGTGGCGCTTGAGATCAATTCACCAGGCGGATCCCCTGTCCAAAGTTCAATGATCGGTGCGCGCATTCGACGTTTATCAGAAGAACTGAACGTGCCAGTTTTCGCTTTTGTCGAGGACGTCGCTGCATCCGGTGGGTATTGGCTGGCTGCCGCAGCGGATGAGATCTGGGCCGATGACAGTTCCGTGCTGGGATCGATCGGTGTGATCTCGGCTGGATTTGGCGCGCATGTCTTTCTGGCGCGGCAAGGGTTTGAGCGGCGGGTTCATACCGCTGGGAAATCGAAGTCCATGCTCGACCCGTTTTCACCAGAAAAGAAAGAGGACGTAGCCCGCCTGCAAGGGTTGTTGGGTGATATCCACGAGAATTTCATTGCGCATGTCAAAGATCGGCGCGGGGACAAGCTGAATCAGGAAACTGATCTGTTCACGGGCGAGGTCTGGCTGGCGCGTCGCGCGCAGGAACTGGGGCTGATCGACGGCATCGCCCATCTGAAGCCAAAGATGCAGGACCGTTTCGGTGACAAGGTCAAATTCCGCCGCTATGGCGTGAAAAAACCGATCTGGACCCGGTTTGGGACCAGCCTGGCGCAGGACGCTATTGCAGGATTAGAGGAGCGGGCAGCCTACGCGCGTTTCGGTTTGTGACGTGATCGTAAAGGCTGTCACTCTTTTTCTGATCGCAATGGGCGTATTGGCAATGTTCGGCAAGCTGCGGTTTCCTGGGCAAAAGAAGCTAAGCTCGGCGAAATGTCCGCGATGCGGTCGCTATCGCATCGGAAAAGGCCCTTGTGCCTGTAAAAAAGGAGGCCGGGCTTGATCACCACGTGGCTGCTGTCTGGTCTTGGCCTGTTGATCCTGTTGCTGGCAGGCGATGCCTTGGTGCGTGGCGCAGTGAACCTGAGCCTGCGCTTGGGGGTCCCGGCCTTGATCGTCAGCCTTACGATTGTGGCCTTCGGCACGTCCGCGCCCGAGTTGCTGATTGCTATCAGCGCCGTCAAGGAACACGCACCGGGTATTGCGCTAGGTAATGTTGTCGGATCAAACACGGCCAACATCCTGTTGGTTCTTGGTCTTCCTGCGATGCTGGCAACGATCCATACCAGCGAATGCGACAGCCGTAGGAACTATGCCTTCATGCTGATGGCGACGGCCCTGTTCATAGGGTTGGCGTTTTGTGGAACATTCACCGTCGTCAGCGGCCTGATCCTGCTGGCGGCTTTGGGCCTGGTTCTGATGAATGCGTTTCGAGAAGCAAAGGCGCACCGCAAGGCCTGTGGGGAAGCCTGTGCCGATGACGACGACCTTGAAGGCCTGGAAGAAGCTGATCCTGACATGCCTTACTGGAAGGTATCGGTTTACCTGATCCTCGGCCTTGTGGGCCTTCCTATGGGGGCGCACCTGCTGGTGGAAAATGCGACGGTCATCGCCCGGACATATGGTGTCAGTGAAACGGTTATCGGTCTGACCCTGATTGCGGTTGGAACGTCTTTACCCGAACTGGCGACAACCGTGATGGCCGCTTTGCGCCGACAGGCCGATGTGGCCCTTGGCAACGTGATTGGCTCGAACATGTTCAACCTTCTGGCCATTATCGGGATCGCAACCTGGTTCGGGCGTATCCCGGTCGATCCCGATTTCCTGCATTTTGACCTTTGGGTCATGCTGGGCGCTTCGCTGCTTCTGGTTCCCTTTGTTGTTTTCAAGCAGGATATCTCTCGCGGTTGGGGGCTGGTGCTGACCTTCCTTTATGCGCTTTATGTCACTGTATTGCTGGTGTGATCTGACAAAACGAGGTGAAGCATGACCCGAGCTTTAGTGACCGGTGCCGGTATTCGTCTGGGCCGGGCCATGGCGCTTTATCTGGCGGGTCGTGGATATGATGTCGCCGTTCATTATGCGTCCTCAGAACGCCCCGCGCACGAGACTGTGGCGGAGGTACAGGCTATGAGCCGACGGTCAGTGGCATTGCAGGCTGATCTGCTGGATGAGGCAGAGGTGCAGGATCTGCTGCCCAAAGCAGCCGAGGCTCTGGGCGGGCCGATCACCTGTCTGGTGAACAACGCCTCGATCTTTGAGTATGACAGCGTTCACACCGCGACCCGCCAAAGCTGGGACCGCCATCTCGACAGCAATCTGCGCGCACCGTTCGTTTTGACCCAAGCCATGGCTGGGCAGGGGCTGGCCCCGGACACGGACGAAAATGGCGAACCCCTTGCGACCGGTCTGATCATCAACATGGTGGACATGCGTGTACGCAAGCTGACACCCGAGTTCATGTCTTACACCATCGCCAAAATGGGGCTATGGACGCTGACCCGTACCTCGGCACAGGCGCTGTCCCCTGCAATCCGGGTCAATGCCATCGGACCCGGACCGACGGTACAGGGGCATCGTCAAAGCGCTGAGCATTTCCAGGCGCAACGAACGAATACTGTTCTGGAACGTGGGTCAAATCCGTCGGATATCACCGCGGCCTTGGGATATTTTCTGGATGCACACGCAGTAACGGGGCAACTGATATGCGTGGATGGCGGCCAACACCTGGGGTGGAAAACACCGGACGTTCTGGGAGTTGAATAAGCAATATCGCTGCAAGTTTTGCACCGCGCACGTTTGTGTTACCTGCGTGTTACAAAAATGTCTTTTTTTTCATACACTTGCTAAATGTGTGAAAAAATATCGTTAAAAATCAGCATCTTGATAATGTGCCTATTTTTTGTGCATGTTAATGAAGTGGTAATGAAACAAGGGAAATTCTAAGGCTGTGAAAACTTATCTTCACACTTATCCACAGGAATCGTGGATTTGTTTTCTCTTGATCTGAAGCCCGCAAGATTGCAGCCAGTATAAGAGAATCATATCGGAATCCCATGACTACCCACAGTGAATCGTCCCTGACCGGTTATGCCTGCATTCAGCGCTACGCAAAGACGCTGGACAGCTCACCCGGGGTGTACCGGATGCTGGATGCCGACAGTCGGGTTTTATACGTGGGCAAGGCGCGAAACCTGAAGGCGCGGGTGTCGAACTATACAAGGCCGGGTCACTCGGGCCGTATCGAGAAGATGATTTCCTCGACCGCTTCGATGATGTTTCTAACCACAAGAACGGAAACCGAAGCGCTGCTGCTGGAGCAGAACCTGATCAAGCAGCTTAAACCGAAATACAATGTGCTGCTGCGGGACGACAAAAGCTTTCCGAACATCCTGGTCGCCAAGGATCATGACTTTCCGCAGATCAAAAAACACCGTGGGGCGAAGAAGGAAAAAGGCGCCTATTTCGGACCATTTGCCAGCGCGGGTGCTGTAAACCGCACATTGAACCAGCTGCAAAAGGCATTCCTGCTGCGTAACTGTTCGGATTCCATGTTCGACAGCCGCACGCGGCCCTGTCTGCTTTATCAGATCAAACGGTGTTCCGGGCCGTGTGTCGGTTTGATTTCGGCGCAAGATTACAGTGAAAGCGTCAAGGATGCAGAACGTTTCCTGTCGGGGCGCTCGACCAAGGTGCAGGAGGAACTGGCTGAACAGATGATGGCGGCGTCCGAGGCTATGGAGTTCGAACGCGCCGCCGGTCTGCGCGACCGCATCCGGGCGCTGACGCAGGTACAGACCGCGCAAGGCATCAACCCTCGTGGCGTGACCGAGGCGGATGTGATCGGCCTTTATATGGACAGCGGGCAAGCCTGTGTTCAGGTATTCTTCATCCGGGCCAACCAGAACTGGGGCAACAAGGACTTTTATCCGCGTGTTGGCCCGGATGTATCACATGCCGAAGTGATGGAGGCTTTCCTTGGCCAGTTCTACGACAACAAGGAACCACCACGGCAGTTGATCTTGTCGGACGGGATCGAAAACGCCGATTTAATGCAGGAGGCTTTGTCCGAGAAAGCCGGGCGCAAAGTCGAAATCCTTGTCCCGCTGCGTGGTGAGAAACAGGAACTGGTTGCAGGTGCCTTGCGCAATGCGCGAGAGTCTCTGGCCAGGCGCATGTCGGAAAGCGCCACGCAGGCCAAGTTGCTGCGCGGGGTGGCAGAGGCGTTTGATCTGGATAGTCCACCGGGACGGATTGAGGTCTACGATAACTCTCATATCCAAGGCACTAACGCGGTGGGTGGTATGATCGTGGCAGGGCCCGACGGGTTCATGAAAAACGCCTATCGCAAGTTCAACATTCGCGGCGACGACCTGACGCCGGGTGATGATTTCGGCATGATGAAAGAGGTTCTGAACCGTCGCTTCACCCGCCTGCAAAAAGAAGACCCGGATCGGGATAAAGGGCTTTGGCCCGACCTGCTGTTGATCGATGGCGGTGCCGGACAGGTCAGCGCCGTGCACGAGATCATGCAGGCCCACGGGGTCGAAGACATTCCGATGGTCGGTGTTGCCAAAGGGGTCGACCGTGACCACGGCAAGGAAGAGTTTCACCGGATCGGCCAGCGCCCCTTTGCCCTAAAACGCAACGATCCGGTCTTGTACTTTATTCAACGGTTAAGGGACGAGGCGCACCGTTTTGCCATTGGCACCCATCGCGCGAAACGCGCCAAGGCCGTTGGTGCCACGCCGCTGGATGAAATTCCGGGCGTCGGGGCTGCACGCAAGCGCGCATTGCTGACTCACTTCGGCAGCGCCAAAGCGGTAAGCCGGGCCAATCTGGCAGACCTGAAAGCGGTCGAGGGAATCTCGGCCGGGTTGGCTCAGAAAGTCTATGATTTCTTCCACGACAAGGGTTAGACCTGTCGCCCCCGCCACAGGATATAGAGGCCCGAGGCCACAATAAGCGCGCTGCCGACCCACATAGTACGGTCCAGGCTTTCGCCGAACAGGGCGATACCCAACCCGATACCGAACAGCAGTCGCGTATAGCGGAACGGGGTCACCGCTGACACTTCACCCGTGCGCATTGCGTTCATGAGCGCGGTATAGGCCATGACGCCCATCAGAACCGCGCCCGTCAGATGCAGGCTGGTGTGCGTGCTAACCGGTGTCATGGGTGCGCCTTCCCACACCCGATAGGCAAGGCCCGCGACGATAATGCTGAGGAAACCATAAAACCCCAGTACTTCGGTTCCAAGGGTCGCAGGGGCCGCGCGGCTGGCCAGATCACGCCCTGCGAACCCTAACATACCCAGCACGGCCAGCATCGACAGCAGTGAAAAACTGTCCCCGGTCGGTTGCAGAATAATGACGACTCCGATCATACCGACAAAAATCGCGCTCCATCGCCGCCAACCAACCGCTTCACCAAAGAATAATGCCGCGCCTGCGACCACAACCAAAGGCGTTGCTTGCAAGATCACGGTGGCCGAGGACAAGGGCGTCAACGCAATGGCGAGCACATAGAATAGCCGACCAAAGACTTCGAACAGCACCCGAACTTTCATCGGGCGGGATAGAACGTCTGGGTGTATCAGACGTTTTCCGCGAGCCGACGCCAGTGCCGCAAAGATTACGGACCCGCCAGTCCCGAACAGAACCAGAACCTGCCAGATCGGAAGCGCGGTCGATGCTGCTTTCAGCAACGCATCCTCCAACGCAAAGCCCGCCATTGCGGCCACCATCCACAGGCTGCCGACCATGTTCGACCGGGCGTCGGTTTGAATATGCGCTGTCATCCTGAACGTTCCACTTTGCAGTCGACGGGCAATCTGACTGCAAAGACGTGAAACGCCAAGTGCACGAGGCGCAAAGCGTCGGACCTGCGGCGCTTTGACCAAGCTGTTGTGAGTGATGTAGTTTTTTACCGGTTTGTCTTTTCTGTCTTGAACCGGCGATATAGGGTCCAAGCCATGAAGTGGAATTTGCCCAATATCCTGACGGTTCTACGCCTGCTGGCTGCGCCCGGTCTGGCCGTAATGTTTTTGTACTTCACCCGGCCCTATGCGGACTGGTTCGCTTTGATCCTGTTCCTTTCGGCGGCGATCACCGATTGGTTTGATGGCTATCTGGCCCGTGCGTGGAAACAGGAAACCAAGATGGGCGCGATGCTGGATCCGATTGCCGACAAGGCAATGGTGGTGATCGCGCTGATGATTCTGGTTGGCTATTCGACCGAACACTGGACGCCATGGCTGGTGCTACCCGCCACCGTGATCCTGTTCCGCGAGGTTTTTGTCTCGGGCCTGCGCGAATATCTGGGCGATGTGGCGGGGACGCTGAAGGTTACAAAGCTGGCCAAGTGGAAAACAACAGCGCAGATGATCGCCATCGCCGTGCTGTTCTCGCAGGGCATCTTTGAACACTATGCCGTGATGGCGAGTTTCGGCATGGACGACGCGCTGGTAGAACAGATTATCGCGGGCCAGGTTGAAGATGTGAATCACCTGCGCTGGAACATCCATGGTATGTTCTGGGCAGGCCAGATCGGGCTGTGGTTGCTGTGGATTGCGGCGGCGCTGACATTGATCACCGGCTATGATTACCTACGTAAAGCCATGCCACATCTGAAGGAGATCTGAGGGATGGATGTGCTGTATTTTGCATGGGTACGCGAACGTATCGGTTTGCCAAAGGAAAAAGTCGAGACGCAGGCAGTCACTGTCAATGATCTGGTGGCCGAGTTGAGCGCGCGGGAAGAACGCTATGCCGCGGCATTTGCCGATTTGTCCGCCCTGCGCGTTGCACTGGATCAGGAGTTGTCGGATTTTGACGCCTCGCTGTCGGGCGTTCGGGAAGTGGCGTTTTTTCCACCAATGACGGGCGGTTGAGCGATGCGGATCGCTGTTCAGCAGGAAGCATTCGATCTGGGCGCCGAGGCCAATGCTTTTGCCGCCGGGGATGATGCCAACGGAGCCATTGTCACCTTCACTGGCGTTGTGCGCGACCTGGCAAGCGGTGATCTGGATGTGATGGAGATTGAACACTATCCGGGTATGACGGAACGGGCGCTGACCAAGATTGCCCAGGAAGCCAAGGAGCGGTGGTCATTGGGTGACGTGCTGGTGATCCATCGTCATGGCCGACTGGCCCCGGGAGACAGGATCATGATGGTGGCGACCGCTGCGCCGCATCGTAAAGATGCGTTTGAGGCAGCGGAATATCTGATGGATTATCTGAAGTCTCGCGCACCTTTCTGGAAGAAGGAAATCACCCACTCTGGTGCGGAATGGGTCGCAGCCAAAGACGAAGACGAAGACGCGCTGACCCGGTGGTAGTGATTTAGCGACCGTTTATTCTTGCAAACTTGGGCGGTGGCGCAAGGTCGTATACTTAATCCGCGTTGTTGATCCGTCCGCGCAGTTCTTCGGCCTCCTGACGCGCGGCCCGCAGGCCATCCATAGCAGCTGCCAGCTCGGCCTCTGTCTGGGTTAGCTGGTTTGTCAATTCGGCCTCACGTTGCTGCAAATAGGTGATGGCCTGATCGCGGGTTTCCTCGGCCTCGTGCAACTCCTGACTCATCCGATCCAGATCGGCAACGTCGCTTTGACTTACTCGGGACAGGCGGTGCGCCAACCAGTTGGCAAACCAGCCCATGCAGAAGGCGGCGAACAGGATAATGGCAGTTACAATGACGAATTCTGTTCTGTTCAACTTACTGGTCCCCTGCATCCGCATCTGGTGCGGTCGTGTCGGTTTGGTCCTCTGCGGAAGTCGCAGCCTCGGCCTCAAGCGCTTCAAGGCCTGTTTCTCTACCCTCAACAGGCTCAGGGCGGATCAGACGGAACTCGATCCGGCGGTTTTCTTCCCGACCCTCTTCGGTGTCGTTGTCAGCGATGGGTTGCGTTTCCCCATACCCCACGGCGGTGTAGCTGCTGGTAGGAATGCGCCGCCCGCGCAGCTCGTTCAGAATGGATTGCGCCCGCGCCTGGCTGAGTTGTTGGTTCATCTCTTCACGGCCCTGACTGTCTGTGTGGCCCTGAATCTCCATACGGATCGGACCGCAGTCGCGCAGGATATCCGCAATCTGGTTCACCACATCGCGCGAGTCTGATGCAATCGTGGCCGATCCGGGCTCAAAGGCGATTTTGCTGGTGGCCTGAATTTCAGCAATTTGGGCCTCGCAGACTTCCGGGTCGGGCAGGGCGTCCTCGGGTTCCGGTGGGGGCTGATAGGTGATGGTCAGGGTGTATTCCTGCCCCTCGCCCAACTTGTCGGACAATTGACCTGCGATGCGGGCCTTGGCGTCTTCTTCGTGGCTGAGGCCGATCAGTTCGACCGTATCGGGTGTTACGGTCAATACGCCGTTGTGGAGCTGACCCAAAGCCTCCAGACCGGCCAGAACACGTACAGGCCAGTCCGTCGGGAGATCCGAAACGATGCGGGTGGCAGTATATACCTGATCGGATCCAAAGGCCGCGCGCGCGTAGCTGTCGACCATGTCGCGCAGAGTTTCATCACCCAGCCGTCCGCGCAATTGCACCAGCCCTTCAGGGCTGCGGGTGGCCGAGAACTCGACCGGGCCATTTGGGTTCGTTGTCTCAGGCTCGGGCAATACGGCGTGCAAGGCGAAGACCGCAGGCAGCTCGGTTTCAAGCTCGCCCACAACCCGGTCGAACAACGCAGGATCGGTTCCCTCCGCTGCGATCAGGGTAATGTCCGCGTCTGACATGGTGACCGAACCCTGGCCTATCCGGAACAGCGCCTGAATGCTTTTCTCGGCTGCTTCTGGCCAGCGTGGCGATGGTTCGCCCAAGGCGATGGTGCAGGAATAAGGCCCCGTTAACCCGGCGTTTTTCGCGGCGGCCACGATTCGGTCACGTGCCTTCTCATCCTGCGCCGAGCAGGCGTCAAAATGCCCGCCTTCTTCGTCGATCAGGTAACGCAAAGTAAACGGAGTGACGACCGGGCGAGGTGCTGAAATTGCCAGCCCAACCCGCAGGCTGGGCGGTGCCGTACGCGTCAGGTCGCGTTCCAGTTTTTGTTTTTCTTGCTGACTGTTGGCAATTGCCGTGATCCTGACCAGATCCGGGCTGGCGGAAATTTTGGCGCGGGGCAGGTGGGTCAGGGCCTCCAACGCGTAAGATATTGCGGCATCCCACCCTTTGGGCTTTGGGTAATCTGCTGTTTCCATCAGGTCCGAAATGGCAACAGATCTGTCCAGATTGCCAAGCCGTTGGATCAGCTTGTCCCTGTTCTCACTGGCGGGGATCAGACCTATCACCGAAATTCCACTGTCATTTCGCAGGATTTCTACCGAAAAGCGCGGTGCTGCGAGGGCGGAAGTTGCGATAACCTCCATTTCGTCGATTACGCGGGATGTATCAACTTCGGTTCCCGCAGCGGTCAGCGCGTTAAAGCGGGTCGCTTCATCTGGCGCTGTACCGGTCAGGACCACCCGCAAACCATCGGCTTCGACCTCGGCCCAATCGTGTCCTTTCAGGTCCAGCGAGCGCCGTACAGCGAGTTCCGATGATTCTTCGATCTCGGTAACAGCATAGCTGGCCGCCAGAAGTGACAGGCCAGCTGATACAAGAAAGATCAGGGAAACAGCGATAAAATACGGCAGACGCATGTTTGGGTTTGGCACTCCTCAGGCGTTTGCGCCGATCTTTACAGGCCCCGTTCAGCGGGTGCAATCAGAGCAACAAGGCGACGCAAAGGAAGATCAGCGGAATAAAGCCGGTATCGCGGTTGGCCCGAAACAGCAGCAGCAGCTTGGCGTTGTCTTCGGTATCAAGCCCGCGCAATTGCCACATCATGTGCCAGCCCATGGCCCAGGGGCCGCAAAGCGCGACCCCCAACGCCAGAATTGACGCGTCAGGCACCCCGGCATCAATAATGGCCAGCCCCATCAGCGATACTGTTGCGACCAGAAAATACTTCAGCCATTTCGCCGTGTCGGTGCCGAACAGGCGCGCGGTGGATTTGATGCCGACCAGTTCATCGTCCTCGGTATCCTGATGTGCATAGATCGTGTCATAGAACAGGGTCCAGGCGATGCCGGACAGGTACAGCGTGCCAGCAGGCCAGCCGAGCGACCCGCTATGCGCCGTCCAGGCCAGTAATGCGCCCCAGTTGAAGGCCAGCCCCAGAAAAACCTGAGGCCACCAGGTAAACCGCTTGGCAAACGGATAAACGGTCACCGGCAGCAAAGATAACACACCCATGGCAATCGCCGCCTGATTGAAGCTGAGAAGAATGCCGAGCGCCAGAAGGCTTTGCAGTATCATCCAGGCCGCAGCTTGCCGGACACTGACTTGCCCCGACGGTATCGGGCGCGAGCGTGTGCGTTCAACCTGTGCGTCGAATTCCCGGTCTGTAATGTCGTTCCACGTGCAACCGGCACCTCGCATCAAAAAAGCTCCGAATGCGCAGCCTAGGGCAATCCACAGATCTTCCCAACGCGGTTGACCGTCATGCAGGATGGCCAGCGCCAGCCCCCACCAACATGGAAGCAGCAACAGCCATGTGCCGATGGGCCGGTCCGCGCGGCTGAGGCGCAGATACGGTCGGGCAAAGGCTGGGGCATATGTGTCGACCCAGTTGCCGGTGACGGCATCGGCGACTTGACCATCTGGTGTTGGGGCATTGCCTTGCATATGTAGGTCTCATGAGTGCGAAAATCAGACTGTATGTAGAGCAGCCCTTGGGTCAGGGGCAATCGGTTCCTTTGACGCGCGATCAGGCGCACTATCTGTTTGGCGTCATGCGACTGCCGGTTGGCGGAGCAGTGGCGCTGTTTAACGGCAAAGATGGAGAGTGGCTGGCCGAGGTGGCCGAGTCCGGAAAACGCGGCGGAGCTCTGACCTGTGTCAGGCAGACCAAACCTTTGCAGCTGCCCCCCGACCTGTGGCTCCTGTTTGCGCCGATCAAAAAGGCGCGCACTGATTTCATTGTTGAAAAAGCCGCTGAAATGGGCGCGGCTCGCATCCTGCCAGTTCAGACCGAATTCACCAACGCAGACCGTATCCGGCAAGACCGGCTTCAGGCTCATGCAATCGAAGCCGCTGAACAATGCGGAGGAACCTACGTGCCCGAGGTGGCAGACCTTCAGCGGCTGGACCGCGTGCTGAAGACCTGGCCTGAAGGTCGACAGTTGATGTTCTGCAACGAAGCCGAGGTCGGTTCGGCCCTGCGGCTGGCAGCGAATGAAAAAGGGCGCGCCTGGGCGATTCTCATCGGCCCGGAGGGCGGGTTTTCCAACGCTGAGCGTGCGCGGCTGTCGGCTTTACCCTATGCGCATGTGGTCAGTCTTGGCCCGCGTATTCTGCGGGCGGATACAGCGGCGGTGGCCGCATTGACCATGTGGCAGCAGGCATTGGGGGATTGGTCGTGATTCGCGAGGCGGTTCAATCGGATGCCCCGGCGCTTGAGAGGTTTCTGTCCCGCTACCCTGACAGTTCAATGTTTTTGCGCAGCAATTTGGCGGCCCACGGGGTGGGGTTGAATGCGAATGAATATTCCAGCCGCTACTTCATCTGGGGTGAGGATCAGGTCCGGGGTGTCTTCGGGCTCGGCAAGAAGGGCTATCTGATGGTTCAATTGCCCAACGCCGAAACCGAAGCTGTCGAGTGTTTCGCGCGGATGATCGAAGGCGAAACCGTTTTGGGTATGACGGGAGATGCACCTCAGGTCGAGCTGACGTTGGGCGCTCTGGGATTGGGGAAGGCGAAGTACCGGTTGAATCACGATGAACCGCTTTATCGACGTGACCTGCGAGGTCTGACTGAGGCACCTGTTCCTTATCGCGATTTGCGCGCCGAGGATCGGTCAAGACTGCACACTTGGTTCGCGGATTACATCGAGGATACCGGACAGGCCGCAGGCGAAGAGGCGCGTGAGCTTGCCGCAGAGCGCGTCGAGGCGGAAATGACCGCAGGCAGGGCGATTGTCCTGATGGAAGGCGACGCGCCGGTTGCCATGGCATCCGTGAATGCCAGGGTTCACGACCAAGTTCAGGTCGGTGGTGTTTTTGTTCCACGTAAAAACAGAAATCGTGGCCTGGGTCGACGGGTTACGACCGCATTGATGCAGAAAGCAAAATCCGAGGGTGCGGCGGCCGCGATCCTGTTTGCGAACAACGCACCTGCCGCCCGTGCCTATGAGGCGATTGGGTTCCAACAGGTGGGTTGGTACAAGGTCGCTTTGCTGCAGGAACCGCAAAGGGTGCTCTCATGAGTTTCATCCGACCCGAGGCAAAACTGGCGCTTTGGCGTTGGCGCGAGGTTCTGGTTGCGGCTTTTGTCCTGATCCTTGGTCTGAGCTGGATCAGCGGGCCGGGTGGGCTGCTGGCTTGGGTAGGCTGGTTTCTGATTGTCGTGTCAGCGGCTTTGACTGTGATCGGCATACAGCGCGCGCGCTTCAGAACAGGTGTGGGGGGGCAAGGTGTCGTGACGATTGATGAAGGTCAGATCACTTATCTGGGCCCCTTGGATGGCGGCATCGTCGCGTCCCGCGAAATTGAGCGTCTGGCCCTTGACCCGACCTCCGACCCTGCACATTGGGTTCTGGATCAGCCGGGCCAGCCAGCGCTTCACATTCCTGTGAATGCAGAAGGAGCCGAGGCATTGTTCGACGTATTCTCAAACCTGCCGGGCCTCAAAACCGAGCAAATGCTATCGGAACTCAACGGCAAATCGCAGCATCCGGTCGTTATCTGGGAACGTACACCGTCGCGCCCGGCGCATCTGCCGTTGCATTGACACTGGCGCCATTTACGACCACCACTTGACCTTCAAAACAGACACAGCAGGATCGGAGCACGGTTCATGTCCATCCCTCAGTCCGGCGGCGGTCCGATCGAACGCCATGAACAACTGGCCGAATATCTGGAATCGGGTTGCAAACCCAAGCAAGATTGGCGCATCGGCACCGAGCATGAGAAATTCGGCTATTGCAAGGACACGCTGAAACCTCTGCCTTTTGAAGGAAAGCGATCCATTGTCGCCGTGTTGGAGGGGTTGCGGGATCGCCACGGCTGGGGAGAGGTCCGTGAATCCGGTCATCTGATCGGTCTTGAAAAGGACGGCGCAAATGTCAGCCTTGAACCGGGTGGCGCGCTGGAGCTGTCGGGTGCCCCTCTGGAGACGATCCATGAAACCTGCGATGAGGTGAACACTCACCTGCGCGAGGTGAAGGATATCGCCGATGAGATCGGTGTGGGATTCATCGGTCTGGGCGCGGCGCCGATCTGGACGCATGACCAGATGCCGCTGATGCCCAAGGGGCGGTATCGGCTGATGAACGATTATATGGAAAAAGTCGGCACCATGGGCCGCGCCATGATGCGGCGGACGTGTACCGTTCAGGTTAATATCGACTTCGGGTCCGAAGCCGACATGGTACAGAAACTGCGCGTGGCGCTGGCATTGCAGCCGGTAGCGACGGCGCTGTTTGCCAATTCTCCGTTCTTCGAAGGTAAAGTGAACGGTCAGAAAAGCTGGCGCAGCCATATCTGGCGACATCTGGACGATGCGCGCACGGGCATGTTGCCCTTCGTGTTCGAGGATGGCTTTGGATTCGAACGCTATGTCCAATACGCGCTCGATGTGCCGATGTATTTCGTCTACCGCGACGGGCAGTACATTAATGCGCTGGGCATGTCGTTCCGAGATTTCCTCAAGGGTGAGTTGCCTGCATTGCCGGGTGAAACGCCGACCCTGTCGGATTGGGCCGATCACCTGACAACGGCCTTTCCCGAAGCGCGGATCAAGAAGTTCATGGAGATGCGCGGCGCGGATGGTGGCCCTTGGCGACGGCTTTGCGCCTTGCCCGCCTTCTGGGTCGGGCTGACCTATGACCAAACCGCGCTGGATGCGGCGTGGGATCTGGTCAAGGGCTGGGATGCTGAAACGCGCGAGGCGCTGCGTGTTGCGGCGGCCAAAGACGGGCTTCAAGCGCAGGTTGGCAACGTCAACATGCATGATCTGGCGCGTGAAGTTGTGGCAATCTCCGAGGCGGGCCTGAAAGCCCGTGTGCGCCCTGGTGCTGGTGGTTTGGTCCCGGATGAGACGCATTTCCTGAACGCGTTGAAGGAAAGCATCGACACCGGCAAGGTTCCGGCAGATGAGTTGCTGGAACACTACAATGGCGACTGGAATGGCGACCTGACCCGGATTTATCCCGAATACAGCTATTGATGCGCACCGTCCCGCTTGCATTCGCGGGGCGGGGCCGATAGCAGGTTCTCGACCAAATTCAGAGGGCCGTCATGGACGATCTTAAGGCAAAGTATCTGGGCCAAATCGCCGAAGCAGGCGACGAAAACGCGCTTGAGGCGATCCGCGTCGCGGCTGTTGGCAAAAAAGGCGAGGTCGCGCTGAAGATGCGCGAGCTGGGCAAGATGACGCCCGAGGAACGTCAGGTCGCAGGCCCGGCGCTGAATGCCCTGAAGGATGAGATTAACTCGGCGCTGTCCGCCAAGAAAGCCGCGCTGGCCGATGTTGCACTGGATGAGCGCCTGCGGACCGAATGGCTGGACGTCACCCTGCCGACCCGCCCGCGCCGTCAGGGGTCAATCCACCCGATCAGCCAGGCGACCGAGGAACTGACAGCGATCTTTGCTGAACTGGGCTTCTCGGTGGCCGAAGGGCCGCGTGTTGAAGACGACTGGTACAATTTCGACGCGCTGAACATCCCCGGTCACCACCCCGCACGGGCCGAGATGGACACGTTCTATATGCACCGCGCCGAGGGTGATGACCGCCCGCCGCATGTGCTGCGCACCCATACCTCGCCTGTCCAGATTCGCTCAATGGAGAAACAGGGTGCACCGATCCGCGTAATCTGTCCGGGCGGCGTGTACCGCGCCGATTACGACCAGACCCACACGCCGATGTTCCATCAGGTCGAGGGGCTGGCCATCGACAAGGACATCTCGATGGCGAACCTGAAATGGGTTCTGGAAGAGTTCGTGAAAGCATTCTTCGAGGTCGATGATGTCGAACTGCGCTTCCGCGCCTCGCACTTCCCCTTCACCGAGCCGTCGGCCGAGGTCGATATCCGCTGTTCGTGGGATAACGGCCAGCTGAAGATCGGCGAGGGCGACGACTGGATGGAGATTCTGGGTTCCGGCATGGTTCACCCCAAGGTGATCGCCGCTGGAGGGATCGACCCCGAGGTCTATCAGGGTTTTGCGTTCGGGATTGGCATCGACCGTCTGGCGATGCTGAAATACGGCATTCCGGATTTGCGGGCGTTCTTTGATAGCGACCTGCGCTGGCTGCGCCACTACGGGTTTGCAGCGCTGGATATGCCAAACCTGCATGGTGGTTTGTCGCGGTAGAGAGCACATCGGACGACTGGCTGACCGCATATAAGGATTGGTGGAAGCAAAAGGCTTCTAGGCATCCACTGCTTTGGTGTTTGTGTTTGTTCCTCGCGATGTTTGTGACGCCAACTTTTGTGCTGTGGGTTTGGAAAAGCCAGCCGGTTGCAGTTCTGATTGCTTTTGTTGCATCGGCACTTCTGTTCTTGCCCGGAATTCTAATTGCTGGTTTCGAGTTTTTGCGGCCTGCTGTGTTTCAGATGCGCGATAGAATTCAGAGAGAAAAAACTCAGGACCTCATTTACAAACGCAATTGCGGGTTTTGGAAGTGGTGGTGAGCAGTTGGTTTGGCTGCTAAGCGCGGCTTGATGCTTTGACCTGACGTAGGGCGGGCTTCAGCCCGCCATGTGCGATGGGTGGGTGCCGAGCTGAAGCCCGGCCTACGTTCGGACCACACCGATATGTTAAGTGACAGGGCGGAATGCCTCGTTAGGGTCGGGCGCATGATCTGTCGATTGCTCTGCCTTCTTCTGCTGATGACCGGGCCCGCCTTTGCCATGGGGCCCTGGAAAACCGAATGCCACGGCGATATTGTCTGTGATCTCGGTGACCGCTCGTATCACGTTTTAGAACCTGATGGCTGGGATGGTGAAACACCTCTGCCGGTGCTGCTGCATTTCCATGGCTGGTCCCGGCAGGGGACCGTGGTGGTGAACCACGAACGGATTGCCGGGGCCACGAAACGTCGGGGTGTGCTGCTGGTGGCCCCGAACGGTCTGGGCAAAAGCTGGGATTTCTGGTCCGCAAGCTCGGATGATGTGCCTTTTGCCGACCGGGTGCTTGAGGATGTCGCCCGGCGCTATCCGATCGACGCGACCCGCATCTATGTATCAGGCTATTCCTTTGGAAGTGCGATGGCGTGGCGCTTTGTCTGCGAAACCGGCGATGATATCGCGGCGCTGCTGGGTGTGGCCGGAACACTCCGCCAGACCGAGACCTGCCCGCAAGCCCCGCAAGAGGTGCGGCATGTCCATGGGACAGATGACACGGTGATGGATTTCCCGTTTGGTCCGGGTGGCGATACAACGTATCCGGTGGCGCTGTGGCGTGAGAAATACGGCTGCGATGCAGCCACCCCGCGGGGTGATTGGAGTGTGGAACCGTTCCTGACCCTTAGCCGAGTGGAATGGACCGATTGCACGCAGGGGCAGGTGATGCTGGACACGCATCCCGGTGGACATTTCATCCCCCATGGCTGGATCGGATGGCAGCTGGATGAGCTTTTGGGCCGCACCCCCACGTATCCGTGACGCGCAGAGCTTGCACCCCGGCGCATTCTTTGCCATTGCCTGTGCCGACTGGATGTTTGCCAAAAAAGGCCCCGTGCAATGAAATTCACTCTGTCCTGGCTGAAAGACCACCTCGACACTGATGCTTCGGTTGATGAAATCGCCGAGGCGCTGACCGATCTCGGGCTTGAGGTCGAAGAGATCGTGAACCCGGCCGAACGGCTGGCAGGTTTTACACTGGGCTATGTGAAACACGCCGAAAAACACCCCGACGCAGACAAGCTGCGCGTTTGCAAGGTCGATACGGACGAGGGCGAGCTACAGATCATCTGCGGTGCGCCCAATGCGCGTGAAGGGATCACCGTCGTGGTCTGCAAACCGGGCATGTACATCCCTGGCCTGGACCTGACCATCAGCGTCGGCAAGATCCGCGGTATCGAGAGCTTTGGCATGATGGCGTCCGAGCGTGAGCTGGAGCTGTCGGATGAACATGACGGCATCATCGAACTGCCCTTGGGCGAAGTGGGTGATACATTCGTGGACTGGCTTGCAGAAAACGACCCATCCAAAGTCGACCCGATGATCGAAATCGCGATCACTCCGAACCGTCCGGATGCGCTGGGGGTTGAAGGGATTGCGCGCGATCTGGCCGCGCGTGGAATTGGCACGTTGAAGCAGCGTGATTATACGCCTGTTCCGGGTGATTTCGAGTGTCCGATCAAGGTGTCAATCGAAGAAGACACGCTGGACGGAGCGCCGCATTTCACCGGTCGTCTGATCCGTGGCGTGAAGAATGGCCCCAGCCCGCAATGGCTGCAGGATCAGTTGAAGGCCATAGGTCTGCGTCCGATCTCGGCGCTGGTGGATATCACCAATTACATGACCTACGATCACAACCGCCCGTTGCACGTGTTCGACGCCGACAAGGTGCAGGGCAACCTGCGGGTGCACCGCGCCAAAGGCGGAGAGACGCTGGTCGCGCTGGATGAAAAAGAATACACGCTGCAACCCGGAATGATGGTGATTTCGGATGACAAAGGCCCGGAATCGATTGCGGGCATCATGGGCGGTGAGGAAACCGGATGTACCGAGGAAACGGTAAACGTTTTCCTCGAAAGCGCGTTCTGGGATCATGTGCAAATCGCGCTCACAGGCCGTGCGCTCAAGATCAATTCCGACGCGCGCTATCGGTTCGAGCGCGGTGTCGACCCGGAATACACCCGCGAGGGGCTGGAACACGCGACCCAGATGATTCTGGACATCTGCGGCGGAGAAGCCTCCAACGTGGTTGAGGCTGGCAAAGCGCCGAACCATGCGCGTGCCTACAAGCTGAATGCGGAAAGGGTGCAGTCTCTGGTCGGGATGGATATCCCCGAAAGCGAACAGCGGCAGACCCTGACCCGTCTGGGCTTTCGTCTGGAAGGCGAGATGGCCCATGTCCCCAGCTGGCGCCCGGATATCCTGGGCGAGGCTGATCTGGTGGAAGAGGTCGCGCGGATTGCTTCCTTGACCAAGCTGCAAGGCCGGCCGTTGCCGCGCGTGACCGAGGGGATACCGAAACCGGTGATGACCCCGGCGCAGCGCCGTCAGTCCATGGCGCGCCGTACCTGCGCGGCGCTGGGTTATAACGAATGCGTCAGTTATACGTTCATTGATCAGGCTTCGGCGGCTTTGTTCGGTGGTGGCGATACTACGACCATGCTGGAAAACCCGATCTCATCCGAGATGAGCCATATGCGCCCCGATCTGCTGCCCGGCCTGTTGCAGGCTGCCGCCCGCAATCAGGCGCGCGGATTCGCGGACGTCGCCCTGTTCGAGGTCGGTCCGGTCTTTCACAATGGCGAGCCGGGTGATCAGAAAACCCAGATCACCGGCCTGCTGGTAGGACGTTCTGGCCCCAAGGATGTGCACGGTGCTGCGCGCCCAGTGGACGTGTTCGACGCCAAGGCAGACGTCGAGGCTGTTCTGGCCGCCATTGGCGCGCCCGAAAAGGTTCAGATTCTGCGCGACGGCGATCCATGGTGGCATCCGGGTCGTCATGGCAAAATCTGTCTGGGTCCGAAAAAAGTACTGGCTGTCTTCGGAGAGTTGCACCCGCGCGTTTTGCAGGCAATGGACATAAAAGGTCCGGCAATGGCGTTCACCATCTGGCTGGACGAAGTGCCTTTGCCCCGCAAATCCGGTACCACCCGCGCTGCGTTGGAACTACGCGACTTGCAGGCGGTCGAGCGTGATTTTGCCTTTGTCGTCGATGCCGATGTCGAAGCGCTGACGTTGGTGAACGCAGCCGCGGGTGCCGACAAGGCGCTGGTCGAGAGCGTGCGTGTCTTTGACGAATTCATCGGCGGCAGCCTTGGCGAAGGCAAAAAGTCTCTTGCCATTACCGTACGCCTGCAACCGACCGAGGCGACGCTGAAGGAAAAAGACATCGAAGCCGTGGCCGAGAAGATCATTGCTAAGGTTGCCAAGGCGACGGGCGGAGTTCTGCGCGGTTAGAGCTCTGAGGCTCCAATGGAAAGCGCGCCTTCGGGCGCGTTTTTTATTTGGACAGGAACTTGGTCAGTAAGTCATAGACCAGCCGGATGCGGCGGCTGGTGTGCAACTCGCGATGCGTGGTCAACCAGATCGGAAATGTGATAGCCTCCATCCCGGGGCACACACGCTCCATACCTGGTGTCGCATCGCCGACGGTCTGCGACATGGGCGCGATGCCAAAGCCTTGTTTGGCGTATTCCCAAGCCACTATTCCGTTCTGAGACCCAAGCCGGAAATTCTCGTTGGTCAGGTGAATGCCAAGCGGCTTCAGATAGGCGATCATCTGATTGTTGTCGCCAAAGCTGATGAACTCATGCCGTGAAAGGTCCTGCTTTGATTTCGGGCGTCCCGCACGGTTGAGATACTCTGTGGTTGCATAGAAATGCCCCGACGCCTCCTGTACCAGCTTCGCGATTAGGTCGGGTTGATCAGGACGGACATGGCGGATCGCGATATCTGCCTCGCGCCGCATAAGATCCTGAATATCGTTTGAGGCAATCACGTCAATCCGCAGGCGCGGGGCTTGCGCCCGGATTTCGCGCAGCAGGTCGGGCAAGACATAGGCCGACATCACGTCACTGGCGGTGATGCGAACCCGGCCTTCAATGGATTGTGCCTGTCCGGACGCCGTCAGCGCGATGCGGTTGGCGGCGTCCCCCATTTTGCGAGTATGATCCAGCAGCTCCAATCCGGCCTGAGTGATCTCAAGAGTTCTGCCAGCCCGTTCAAACAGCATCACGCCCAGGTCCTGTTCAAGCGCTGCTATCTGACGACTCAGCGTAGGCTGGGTTTGCCGTAGCTGCCGTGCCGCTGCGGAAAATGACCCGGTTTCAGCCGTCGCCAGAAAGGCCCGGATGTGGTTCCAATCAAAATCGCCAAACTCATTCATACAAAAATGTATAGTAAACCTGCAAATTTCGGCAATTTATATTCGGTCTGCGCATGAATAAATTCTCTCCGAAAGGAGACCCCTCAATGACCACCACTGCGAAATTCTGGGATGGAGTGGCCGAGAAATATGCCCGCTCGCCTATCAAAGACATGGCTTCGTACGAGCAAACGCTGGAACGGACAGCGTCTTACCTGAAGAAAACCGATGATGTTCTGGAACTTGGGTGCGGCACGGGTATGACTGCTCTGAAGCTGTCCGGATATGTAGGATCTATCACTGCAACCGACGTGTCCCCCGGTATGTTGGCCGTTGGACGTCGAAACGCCGCTTCGCAAAGCATCGAAAACGTCACCTTTACCGAGGCTGATGCAAATCGACCGCCTGAGGGTTCATTTAATGCGGCGCTGGCATTCAATCTTTTGCACCTGGTCGAAGATCTGGATCTGACATTGAGCCAAGTACATTCGGTCCTTAAACCCGGCGGACTGTTTATTTCGAAAACATTTTGCCGACCGTCCAGTGCGGCGAGCCTGAAGTATTACGCTATTCGTCTCGCGCTTCCGATCATGCAGTTCTTTGGTAAGGCTCCGTTTGTGCGATTCCTGCCTGAGGCGGATCTTGATGCGGCCCTTGAACGCGCCGGGTTCAGCATCATCGAGAGCGACAGTTTCCCCTTACGTGACGCCCGCCGATTCCTAGTGGCTCGTAAAATGTAAGGTTCTTCCGGAATTCGCGTTGGGCTTTGGGTGTGGGACCCTTAAATTGGTCGGAAACAACAGCGGAGTTTGCCATGGGCCTGAACGTTTATCTTTCCGGAGAAATCCACACTGACTGGCGTGAACAGATCATCGATGGGGCGCAAGGCTTGGACGTGACCTTCAACAGCCCTGTTACTGATCACGCGGCCAGTGATGATTGTGGTGTGGCCATTCTGGGGGCCGAGCCGAACAAGTATTGGCACGACCACAAGGGAGCGATGGTCAATGCGATCCGGACCCGCAAGGGGATTGCGGATGCGGATGTTGTCGTCGTCAGGTTTGGTGACAAGTACAAACAGTGGAACGCCGCCTTTGACGCGGGTTATGCTGCAGCACTGGGCAAGTCTATCATCGTTCTGCACGGCCCGGATCATCAGCACGCGCTGAAAGAAGTTGATGCCGCCGCACTGGCCGTGGCGGAAGAACCCGCTCAGGTGGTCGAAATTCTGCGTTACGTGCTGACAGGTGCTCTGCCTGGCTGATCGATAAAAGGGGCGCCGGTTTGGCGCCCCGTTTCTTTCAACTGTTATCAGTCTCGTGCCGGTATGGCTTTGCCGCGCTGAACCGCTGGGCGTTGGAAGAAACGATCAACATAAGCGACGACATTGGAATAGCCGTCCCAATCAACCACATCCTTCGCGCCATAGAAATCCAGCGCATTCAGCCACGGAGCAAGCGCGATATCCGCGATGGAATACTCGCCTGCGATCCAGTCCTGTCCTTCCAGTTGCGTGTTCACTACGTTCAGCAGGCGCTTGGCTTCGTTGATGTAACGCTCGCGCGGGCGCGGATCTTCTATCTCGCTGCCAGCGAACTTGTAGAAAAACCCGAGCTGGCCAAACATTGGCCCGATGCCTCCCATCTGAAACATCAGCCATTGGGTGATCCGGTGCTTGTCCGCTGCGCTTTGACCCAGGAACTTACCTGTTTTTTCGGCCAGATACAGAAGGATGGCACCGCTTTCGAACAGGGCCAGCGGCACACCATCCGGGCCGTCGGGGTCGATTATCGCCGGGATCTTGTTGTTCGGGTTCAGCGACAGGAACTCGGGACTTTTGACATCCGAGTCTGCCAGGGTCACCAGATGCGCCTCATAGGGCAGGCCGGTTTCCTCAAGCATGATCGAGGCTTTGACGCCGTTTGGCGTTGGATAGGAGTAGAGTTGAAGGACCTTGGGATCTTTTGCAGGCCATCTGTCGGTTACGAAAAAAGGCGCAAGTTGAGACATGGTAACTCCTGAGAAATGCCATTTGGGGAAAAATAGGGTGGCTTTCCCCTAAAAAACATACCCTTATTCATGCGTTTAACGCACAATTCCTATGCGCTCATGCGTGAACAGAAGCGTGGTCTTAGAAAACAAGAGGGATGCTATGCTGGAAGAATTCAAGACATTCATTGCCAAGGGCAATGTCATGGACATGGCGGTTGGTATCATTATCGGTGCCGCGTTTACCGCAATTGTTACCTCGTTGGTGGGCGATCTGATCAATCCGCTTATTGGATTGTTCACAGGGGGTATCGACTTTACGAACAATTACGCCGTTCTTGCAGGCGACGTGGCCGAAGGTGCCAGCCTTGAAGCGGCACGTGAAGCAGGCGCATCCGTCTTTGCCTATGGTGCCTTTATTATGGCGATCATCAATTTCCTGATCATCGCCTGGGTCGTCTTCATGTTGGTAAAAATGGTGAACAAGGTCAAAGACGCTGCCGAAGCAGAGGAAGAAGCGGTTGAAGAGGCACCCGCAGGTCCCAGCGAACTGGACATCCTGATGGAAATCCGGGACGCTTTGAAGAAGTAGGCCTGTCGTTTCGTCGCGACATCGGGCTCCGCACCAATCGCGGAGCCTGTTTTATGAGAATTGACGAACAGAAAACACGAGGAAATTCGAGATGGAACAAACCGCCGACTTGGCCGAGCAGGCGATTGGTATGGCCAATCTATACTTGCCCATTGCCTTGAATGCAGCGAAAGCTCTGATCGTTCTTGTTTTGGGTTGGATCGCCGCCCGAACGATCGCGAGTGTTGTACGCCGCCGGATCAACAAAACACCACAGATCGACCCGACACTTGGGAATTTTGCCGCCAGTGTGATCAAGTGGGCAATTCTGGCCATAGTTCTGGTCGCCGTTCTGGGGATCTTCGGGATAGAAGCCACCAGTATCGTCGCTATTCTGGGTGCTGCCTCGCTGGCTGTCGGGTTGGCACTTCAGGGTACGTTGAGTGATCTTGCGGCCGGTGTGATGTTGGTGGTTTTCCGGCCCTACAAGCTTGGACAGTATGTGGATATCGGTGGCACGGCAGGAACCGTTATGGACCTGAGCCTGTTCACGACCGAGCTTGTGACCCCCGACAACGTTCAGATCATTGTTCCAAACGGTCAGGCATGGGGGTCGATCATAACCAATTATTCAGCCCATGACACACGACGTGTCGATCTGGTGTTTGGAATTGATTACGGGGACAGCGCAGATACCGCCATGCAGATCATTCTGGATGTGGCCAAGGCCGACCAGCGCATTCACAGCGACCCTGAACCCTGGGTGCGGGTCACGAATCTGGGCGACAGCTCAGTCGATCTGACTGCGCGGCTATGGTGTGCCGCAGCCGATTACTGGGACGTCAAGTTCGAGCTTACGAAGGTGGTGAAAGAGGCGTTTGACGCCAAAGGTGTTTCGATTCCGTATCCGCATTCGGTCGAAATTCAAAAACAGGGGTGACAGCTGGCGCTCATTGTGTGGGCGAGCATTCATCCCTTCCGCGTATTGAAAAGGGCACCGCGCAGAAACGCGGTGCCCTTTTTTGTGAAAGCCGTCGGTTCGATACCGACCGCGCCACCCTGTGAATTGCCATCAACAGGCAACTTCAGGAGTGGAGGTACTTACGATTTGACCACCACATTTGGCGAAACAACATCGATGCCAAGGGCCTTGCCAACGGCATAGTATGTCAGTTTGCCAGCATGAACGTTCAGACCTTCCATCAGGTGCGGATCGTCCTGACATGCCTGTTTCCATCCTTTGTCGGCCAACGACAACATGAACGGCATTGTGGCATTGCCCAGTGCGATGGTCGAAGTGCGCGCGACAGCACCCGGCATGTTGGCAACGCAGTAATGCATGATGCCATCGACATCGTAGATCGGATCGGCATGGGTGGTGGCTTTTGACGTCTCAAAGCAACCGCCTTGGTCGATGGCGACATCCACCAGTACTGCGCCGGGTTTCATCGTCGACAGCTGAGCACGCGACACCAGTTTCGGTGCGGCTGCGCCGGGGATCAGAACAGCACCGATGACCATATCGGCGTCCTGGATCAGTTCTGCGGTCGCACCTGCTGTCGAAAACTGGTTCTTGAAAGTTCCGCCAAAGACATCGTCCAAGTAGCGCAGACGCGGCAGCGACCGATCCAGAACGGTGACATCAGCCCCCATTCCGGCGGCAATCTTGGCCGCGTGTGTCCCGACGACACCGCCGCCAATCACAACCACTTTGGCCGGGCCAACGCCGGGAACGCCACCCATCAGAACCCCACGGCCGCCATTGGCCTTCTGCAGGGTCCAGGATCCGACCTGAGGGGCCAGACGACCCGCGACCTCGGACATAGGTGCCAGCAGCGGCAGACCGCCGTTGGCATCCGTTACGGTCTCATACGCGATTGCGGTACAGCCCGACTCCAGCAGGTCATGCGTCTGATCCGGGTCCGGAGCCAGGTGCAGATAGGTGAACAGCAACTGTCCTTCACGCAGCATCTTGCGTTCAACCGCCTGCGGTTCCTTGACCTTGACGATCATGTCAGCGGTGGCAAACACCTCTTCCGCGGTGTCAATAATTTGCGCACCTGCGGCGACATAGGCGTCGTTGTCGAAACCTGCGCCGATGCCCGCGCCGGACTCGATCAGGACTTGGTGTCCGCGAGCGACCGCTTCTTGAGCAGCATTGGGCGTCATCCCGACGCGGAATTCCTGAGGTTTGATTTCCTTGGGGCAACCGATTTTCATTGGGCTCTCCGTTCATAAGCTGCTTAAATTATGTGCATTTCGTGGCGCAATTTCTGTGAAAGAAAACGTGCCAGTAGACTTTTCTTTGGAAGAATTTCCCGTACTATTCAAAAAACTCGCAAAGGAATTGCAAGAATGAGCCTAGACACGACTGATCGAAAGATTCTGGCCGCACTTCAGAAGAATGGCCGGATGTCGAATTCGGAACTGTCTGAACAGGTCAACCTGTCTCCATCTGCGTGCCACCGCCGCGTTCAACGGTTGGAGGTTGACGGCTATATCCGCAACTATGTGGCTCTGCTGGATGCGCGGAAAATGAACGTGCCTACCACCGTCTTTGTCGAGATCACGCTACAAGGCCAGGCCGAAGAGGTTCTGGATGTTTTCGAAAAGGCGGTGGCCCGAATACCAGATGTGCTGGAGTGCCATCTGATGGCCGGAACCGCAGACTACATTCTGAAGGTCGTGGCGGAAAACACAGAAGATTTCGCGCGTATCCACCGGCAATACCTGTCGCGCTTGCCTGGGGTGGCGCAGATGCAAAGTTCATTTGCGCTGCGTACCGTGTTCAAGACCACAGCCTTGCCGGTCTGACCGTCATAACGGGCCGGGATAGGTGAACAGCAGCAGGTGGGTCAGATTGAACAAGAAATGCATCGCAACAGGCACCCAAAGCCGACCGGTTGCATAAAACCCCAACCCGCACCCCAACCCGAGAAGGGATGCGAATACCACAAGCGCGGGTCCTCCGCCAATATGCGCCAATCCAAAGAGCAGGCTGGCAGCGACCAGACCGCCTGTTGCCTCAAGGCGCAAGGTAATGGCCGACTGCAAGTAGCCGCGAAAGAACGCCTCTTCTGTAAGACAAGTCAGAAACAGGTTGGACAGGCAAAATACCAGCCACCAATAAGGGGCTGAGAGGTCCACGCGCACGGCGCGCAGCGATAGACCCAGCAGAAACAGGCCGGGCAGAATCAGAAAACCCGCTAGCAAAGGTTTTATTCTGGTCTTGATTGGGCTGTTCAGCATTCCGGGCCAAGCCAGAAGAACGGCAAAGAAGACCATGGGTTTGTCCAGATTCAGGTGCAGTGTGAAACTTGTGCTCGAGGCACTTGCCTGCACCTGATCCAGCAGTTTCAAATTGTTGAATCCTGGCAACAGATGTGCCCCCAATGCCAGGCACCACAGGATCAACAGCGTATGCCCCGCAATAGCCAGCAGACCTGTCTGGCGAGGGAGGAAGAAGGCCACGATCAGACCAAGCGCCACCGCCACGATTGCTGTCGGTGACATCAGTCCGGTAACCGAGGCGACACTGACGAACAGAACCAGCAGGGCATACGCAAGTCCGGTTCGTCGCCCCATCGCCGCGACTTGCGCTGTGATCAAGATCAGCCAGGGCCAAGTGACCGGCAATGTCGAAAAGAAATACGTCACGGCGTTCTCGTCTGAATTGTGGACCCAGTCATGCCGCACAAAAACAAGGCAATGCAAGCAACCTGAAAGCGCGTGATTGGCGCCTCGTGTCAATTCTTGTGCTTGTATCCTTTGGGCCAGACGTACAAATTCGGGTAAAAGACCATATACCCGTCCAGACCCTGATTTCCGATATAGACTGCTGCAACGGATCGGCTTCGATTTATCTGATGACATCAGGCGGTTACACAGGCCCGATATGGTTCGAACCCGATGACTGAGAAGGAGCTGATCTTGGCTTACGAGAACGATGGGGGCACCAAGAACTGGCTTGAGGCCGAATTGGAAGACACGCTGGATGAAGACTTCGAAATCGAGTTCAGCGAGCCTATGCTGTCGATGGAAGTCCGCAAAATCTATCGGGACCAGCACCCCGAAATGCTGGATCGCAAAGTCTATTTCCGAAACCTGCTGCGGTTGCAGGCCGAGTTGATCAAGGTGCAGGATTGGGTTCAGCACACTGGCGCCAAGGTTTGTATCCTGTTTGAAGGCCGTGATAGTGCGGGCAAGGGGGGCGTGATCAAACGGATCACGCAGCGCCTGAACCCCCGTGTCGCCCGTGTGGTCGCTCTGCCAGCCCCCAGTCGCCGCGAGCAGAGCCAATGGTATTTTCAACGCTACGTGCCGCATCTGCCTGCTGCGGGTGAAATCGTCTTGTTCGACCGCTCGTGGTACAACAGGGCGGGGGTTGAGCGAGTGATGGGCTTTGCGTCCGAGGATCAGGTTGAACAGTTCTTTCAGGACGTTCCCGAATTTGAACGGATGCTGGTGCGGTCAGGGATCATTCTGCTGAAATACTGGTTCTCGATCACGGATGAAGAGCAACAACTGCGGTTCCTCATGCGTATTCACGATCCGATGAAACAGTGGAAACTGTCACCGATGGATCTTGAATCCCGCATTCGCTGGGAGGCGTACACGAAGGCCAAGGAAGACATGTTGTTTCGAACCAACATACCAGAAGCACCGTGGTATATCGTTGAGGGCAATGACAAGAAACGCGAACGTCTGAATTGTATCGAGCATCTGTTGACAAGAATCCCCTACGAAGACGTGCCACAGGAAAAGGTCAATTTGCCTGACCGGCGGTACAATCCTGAATACGAGCGGCGGGTATTGCCAGACGAGCTTTACGTCCCAAAGATTTACTGAGCAACGCATGCGAGGCCGGCAGGGCCGACCTCGCACAATTTCAAGTGATCAGGCTGCATCCATCATGCAGTCATGGGTGAAGATATTGATCATGAAGACATCGCAGCCATCGTCTTCGGTCGTTTCGGTGTCGACAGGCTCAATCTCGGTCTCCGGAGTGGTATCTATGGTCGGCAGGGTATCGACATCGTCGACATCTGCCACATCAGTGCCGTCATTCATGTCGTCGCGCCAATCAAACTCGTCAAACTGCGTTTGCAGGTTTTCAAGGAAGCTGGCGATTTCATCCAGGAATGCCTGAATGTCAAAGCAGAAGGCTTCCGGCTCACCACCATCGACGACTTCAGTATCGGGCGTTTCAGGTTGCGGGTCTTCGGTTTCGGTAACGTCAGTATCCGGCGCTTCAGGTTCCGGTTCTTCAGTTTCGGTTACGTCAGTGTCCGGTGTTTCGGGTGTTGTTTCCTCGGTACCGGGGGTTTCAGGTTCCGGTTCTTCGGTCTCAGTGACGTCGGTATCAGGTGTCTCGGGGTCCGGCTCTTCCGTCTCTGTGACATCGGTGTCCGGTGTTTCGGGTGTTGGTTCCTCGGTTCCGGGGGTTTCGGTCCCAGGCTCTTCGGTCTCGGTGACGTCAGTATCCGGGGTTTCGGTTTCTGGTTCCTCGGGCTCAGCAACCTCGTCCGGTGTTGTCGGAGGAACGGGCGGGGCGTTTGTATTGCCGTTGTCCAGCATGACAGCCGCGTCGGTTGCGGCAAAGTTTTGCGTGACCATCACGGCATCGAAGCCTTGCATGTCACCGGTTTCGATCCCGATCCCGATATACTTGAAATCCGGGTTCAGGATATTGGCGCGGTGACCCGGACTGTTCATCAGGTTTTGATGCAACTGGGCGACATCGTCGCTGATACCCGGCGCGCCGCGTTCGGACTGCCATGCGATGTTTTCCCCGGTGCGCCAGCTTCCTTCAAGATCGAACCCCGCGTTTTGCATCCGCTGGGTTGCGCTGGAACCGCCTGAACCGGTGTGGCTGAAGGTGTCTGTATTCAACATCCAGGTGCTGTGATCTTCGGACGAGTCGTTCAGCTGCGTTTCAAGCTGCAGCGGGTTGAGCCCGCGGGATGTGCGCTCCTGGTTTATCAGCGCCAGCATCTCGCGTTCGTTTGTACTTGCAGTCGACATATTTGCCTCCGTTTGTGTTTGTGTCCTTGCGGACGGGCTCACTTAGAGGCGGGGACGTCGCGGGTGATAGAGGGCGGCGCAATTCAGGCGAGTTTTGGCGGCCCGATGCTACCGAGACGAGATTCGCTGCGCTGCAAAGCGCCGGGCAAAACACTGCCTGTACGGAAATGGCAGCTTGCCGCACAACCTGAACCACGAGTCGGCGGATTGTATCCGAGCCCTGAAACGACAAACCCCCGGGCCATGCCTCGGGGGTCGTCAAATAGTGTCATCCAAAGCTGGACGAAATCAAAGATCTCAGAGCAGACCTTCGCGCTGGGCTTTCTTGCGCGCCAGTTTACGGGCACGGCGAATCGCTTCAGCTTTCTCGCGCGCTTTCTTCTCGGACGGTTTCTCGAAATGTTGCTTGAGCTTCATTTCACGGAACACGCCTTCGCGCTGCAGCTTTTTCTTCAGGGCACGAAGCGCCTGATCGACGTTATTGTCGCGAACACTAACCTGCATGTGGTTGTCACCACCTTTCTAGATAGAGTTGCAAGGAAATTGCAGGAGTTGGCCGTATAGCAAAGCCGCCCTAACTTGTCTAGTACTGGACCTGACAACCGGAGAACCGTCATGACCACAACATATGAAGATGCAAAACGGCAGCTTTTGGACGCGATGCTGAATCATGTTCCTTTCGACGGCTGGTCGGAAACCAGCTTTCGCGCCTCGGTTTCCGATTGTGGTCTGGATGACGGTTTGGCACGTGCAATTTGCCCGCGCGGGGCGGTTGATCTGGCACTGGCCTTTCATGCGCGCGGCGATCAGGTGATGCTGGACCGCCTCAGGTCCGAGGACATGAGCGGTCTAAAATTCCGCGATAAGATTGCCGCTGCGGTCAGGTTCCGGTTGCAGGCTGTTGAAGACAAAGAGCTGGTGCGCCGGGGCATGACGCTGTTTTCCCTGCCAGCATATGCGGCCGATGGGGCCAAGGCGTTATGGCAGACCTGCGATCTGATCTGGGACACGCTGGGCGATACGTCAGAAGATGTGAACTGGTACACCAAACGGGCAACCTTGTCGGGGGTCTATTCCTCGACCTTGCTGTTCTGGCTGGGCGATGACAGCCCGAACCATCAGCGCACGTGGGAGTTTCTGGATCGCCGGATCGCAAATGTCATGGAGTTCGAAAAGCTCAAGGCTCAGGTGCGTGACAACCCGGTGTTGAAACCCTTTCTTGCAGTTCCGAACTGGCTGGCGGGTCAGGTGAGGGCACCGTCCAAGATGCGGGGTGATCTGCCAGGCATGTTGAACCCCAGAAAGTAACGCGTCTTGGTGCTGGGCCTTGCCTCTGATGCCTGTTAGGCATTGGGCAAAGGAGGTGCCTATGACCCAAATGATGCGTGCTGTTGAGATCACTCAACCGGGTGGTCCCGATGTTTTGCAGCTGACCGAACGCCATATCCCTAAGCCGGGGGCCGGACAGGTTGTATTGAAAGTGGCCTATGCCGGGGTGAACCGCCCCGACGCTTTGCAACGCGCGGGCGCTTACGATCCTCCGCCGGGTGCCAGCGACCTGCCGGGGCTTGAGGCTTCGGGCGAAGTGGTTTCAGTTGGTGCGGGGGTTGAAGGACTGTCTGTCGGCGATCGGGTCTGCGCACTGCTGCCGGGCGGAGGATATGCGGAATACGTTTCGACCCCAGCGGCCCATTGTTTGCCAGTGCCTGCAGGTATGGGAATGAAAGAGGCAGCGTGTCTGCCCGAGACATTCTTTACAGTCTGGTCCAACGTGTTCATGCGTGGCGGGTTGAAGGCAGGTGAACGCTTTTTGGTTCACGGTGGGTCCAGTGGGATTGGTACGACGGCAATCCAACTGGCCAATGCCTTTGGCGCGCGCGTTTTTGCCACGGCTGGGTCGGATGAGAAATGTGAGGCTTGCGTCAAGCTGGGCGCGGAAAAGGCGATCAACTATCGAAACGAGGATTTCGTAGCAGCCATGCGCGCCGAAGGTGGGGCAAACCTGATCCTTGATATGGTTGGCGGTGGTTACATTCCGCGCAACGTTAAAGCTCTGGCCGAGGATGGGCGGCTGGTGCAAATCGCGTTTCTGCAAGGGCCTGTGGTCGAGCTGAACTTTGCCCTGATGATGGTCAAGCGTCTGACCCTGACCGGCAGCACCCTGCGCCCGCAAAGCGATCTGGCCAAGGCGCAAATCGCGCAGGACCTGCGCGAAGCTGTCTGGCCTCTGTTGGATGCCGGAAAAGTTGCGCCCGTGATGGACAGCGAGTTTGATCTGACCGAGGCAGCCGCCGCCCATGCGCGCATGGAAAGCTCGGGCCATATTGGGAAGATTGTTCTGAAGATCGCGGGTTGAGTTTTGAATGCGCGGGCGTGTCCCGCGCGTTCACGCAACGGCGCGGCGATACAGATGCCACGTGGCATGACCCAGAACGGGCATCACCACGATAAGCCCCAACAGCAATGGCAAAGCCCCCAGGAATAAAAGCACTGCCACGATGAATCCCCATGTCAGAATGACTCCGGGGTTGTGACGCAGCACCCTAAATGATGTCACAACAGCAACCGGCAGGCCCACTTTGCGGTCCAGCAGTAAGGGAAAACTGACCACGCTGATCGCCAGAGCGCAAAGGGCGAAAACAAACCCAACCGCAGTTCCGACAATGACCATCGTCCAGCCCGCAGAGGTCGTGAACACCTGTGTGGCAAATGCGCTGAGCGACGCAGGAACCTCGGGGCCCATCGTGTAGGTGTGAATGCTTTGCGCCACCATTAGCCAAAGCAGCAGCAGCATTACTAGGTAAAACCCCAAAACCAGAATTGCTCCGAACGACGGCGATCGAAGCACACCAAATGCGTCCAGCCAGTGAACCTCGCTGCCCTGTTCACGTTTACGGCTGATTTCATAGAGGCCCACGGCCGCAACAGGCCCGATCAGCGCAAAGCCTGCGACCAGAGGGGCCAGAAGCGGAACCAGATTGGCATTCAGGGCAAAGCCGAACATCAAAAGCCCGGCGATCGGATAAACCAGGACAATGAATACGACATCCGCTCGGGTTTCGAGAAAATCCTGATACCCCGCCCTCAGGCAGGCCCGTAGGTCTTGCAGGGTCAAGGTCTGCACCATTGGCACTTGCGTTGGATCTGCACTGCCAAGTTGCGAGACGCTTTCGGTGACGTGGTCACTTGTGGCGCCCAGAGCCTGGGCTGCCCAGCTGATCGGATTTCCGATTGTCTTAGCCATTTCTTCACCCTTCCCTGGCGAGACTTGCGCCGCGGAACGGATCCGGCATTCAGTTGCCCGTGGCCGGTCCAACCGGCAACGCCATACCTCAGTATAACATAAATTTGCGAAATCTGGATCAATACTCCGGCATCGGACGGATTGCCCTGTGTCACAGTCATGTTAGCTTGATGGCAGGCAAGAGGAGATCAGGATGCAGCAAACAGCGAAAACGGTTGTGATTCATGAATTTGGTGGGCCTGAGGTTCTGCGGATCGAAGACAGGCCAGTGGGCGACCCCGGTCCGGGTGAGATACGTATTCGGCATCAGGCCTGCGGGTTGAACTTCATCGATGTATATCAACGCACCGGCCTGTATCCCCTTGATCTTCCACATGCTTTAGGCATGGAAGCGGCGGGTACCGTTGAAGCGGTTGGGGAAGGGGTAACGCATCTTCAGCCGGGGCAGCGGGCCGCTTACGCCGCAGCCCCGCCCGGTGCATATTGCGAGGCGCGTGTGATGCCCGCAGCGCAGGTTTGCCCGCTACCGGATGGCATCACATTCGAAGCCGGCGCAGCGATGATGCTGAAAGGTCTGACAGTTGAATACCTGTTTCACCGGACCACACCATTGAAGCGGGGCGATACGGTTCTGTTCCATGCGGCAGCTGGCGGGGTCGGGTTGATTGCATGCCAATGGGCTAAATCCGAAGGCATCACCTTGATCGGAACGGCGGGGAGTGACGAAAAATGCAGCCTTGCCCGGTTTAACGGGGCCGCGCATTGCATCAATTACAGGTCCGAGAATTTCGCCGAACGTGTGGCTGAGATTACAAAGGGTCAGGGCGTAGACGTGGTGATGGATTCGGTTGGGGCGGACACGTTCGAAGGATCACTGGATTGCCTGAAACCGCTGGGCATGATGATTTCCTTCGGCAACGCCTCGGGCCCGGTTCCACCGTTCAACCTTGGGATTCTGGGCCAGAAAGGTTCGCTCAAGATCACCCGGCCCACGTTGTTTACACATATCGCGGACCATGCGGTGTGTCAGGCAATGTCGCGTCGCCTGTTTGGCAAAGTCGAGGGGGGTGAGGTCAAAATCCATGTCGATCAGCGCTTTGCCTTGGATCAGGTTGCTGATGCGCATCGCGCGCTTGAGGCGCGGCAAACGACCGGCAGCACAATTCTGGACCTGTAACGCAGTACCGAAACGCCATTGCCCTTAGAATTGGGATACTTGATGCGCCGGATGGGAAGGACAAGAGGTCTTCAATGACATACGGCGGCGGAAAAACCGCCGCCGCTGTGCCTGAAAAAAATCAGGTTTTACTGCGATTGCAGCTCTGCGGGAGATTTTTCAGCAATCGTTTCCCAGTTTGCGCTCGCGCTTTCGATGAAACCTGGGATGTCGCCTTCCCAGCGCTCCTGAATGTCTTTGGACAGGTTCAGATACAGCTTGTTGTCAACGATCTTCCAGTGGTTCGGGTCGCCGTCGAATTTAAAGCCCATGGCCGCGCCGAAGGCACAATAGCCGCCATATGCAGGCAGGTACGCTTCGGGGTTGGCTTCAAAGGCAGCTTTGTTTTCTTCCGACGCGAAACGGTACAGGGCCTCATCATGCAGCGCAGTGATGCGGTAATCGCCTTTTGTCGCTTCGCCAGCGGTGAAGTACGCCACCGGATCATAACCCTGCATGGCTAGACCGGTCGAGCTTGCGTTGATTTCGACGCCAGCCGCCAGTGCGGAGGTTGCCAAAGTGACAGACAGTGCCACGCCACTGATCAGAGATTTAAACTTGTTCATTGTTTCACCTTTCGTGAAATGAGCCCGTTCAGCACCGCAATAATTGCCGCCGTAAGGCCCAGATTGTTGTCCTGTGTGGCCCGTAATTGACCGTCACGATAGCGATCTGGGAAGCGGGCTGATCACGTTCAAAACAATGATTTGTGATTGTGCGCAGGTGATAGAGCCACTGTTCTTTTTTGCCGAGCCACCTCAGGCATCCGGCCTTAAGTTCAGAACAAATGCGATGACTTTGTTTGCGGGCATTTCACAGGGTCGCAGCAACGCGCCGCTTCCCATGGTCTGATACAGGTTCAGGCTGATATAGTCGGTTCCGCCTAGCTCGTGCGCGACCAGCTTGTGGGATTTACCACCCGCCATTAGTTGACGCACAACAACATAGCGCCGACCGCCGGAGGTTCCGGTGAAACTGCCCAAGGGCAGTGCAAAAAGCGCAGACAGAAATGCGCCTGATGCGGTCACGGCTTTCCGATTCTGGGTTCCGTTCCGGCCTTGATCCGCGCAACGTTCGAGCTGTGCCGCCAGTAGACAAGAAGTGTCAGAATTATCCCAAGGATAAATGTAGTCCCGTTTGTCAGCAACAGCACCCAGGTTGTGGAAAGCGCAGCGGCTGCCAGTGCACCAACCGAGGATATCCGCCAGATTGCCGCCGCGACCAGCCAGGTAAGGCAGCAGGCAACACCGACGCGCCAGTCCAGTGCCAGCCAAAGCCCCAGGAAGGTCGCCACGCCCTTGCCGCCCTTGAAGCCCAGCCAAACCGGAAAGCAATGGCCCAGAAACGCCAAAAGTGCAGCAACCTGGGCCGCATCTTCACCCGCATAGGCACGCGCAATCAGAACGGCTGCCGCGCCCTTGCCTGCGTCAAACAGCAGGGTCAGCGCCGCAGCGGTCTTGTTGCCGGTACGCAGAACGTTGGTTGCTCCGATATTGCCGGAACCGATCTCGCGCAGATTTCCCAACCCCATGAACTTGGCCAGCAACAGGCCGAAGGGAATAGAGCCCATCAGATATCCAACCACCGCCCATTGGAGCAGTTCGCTAGTTGAGTTGTCGATTGGGGGCATCAGGGTCTCCGGAACACTTCATTACCTGCTACATAGGTCGAAATGACCTTACCTTGCATCCGCTGGCCGTCAAATGGAGTGTTCTGAGATTTCGATTTTAGTGCAAACCGATCAAGCACAAAAGGCACATCCGGGTCGAACAGAACCAGATCCGCTGGCGCGCCTTTCGACAGGCGACCGCTGTCCAGTCCAAGCCGCTTGGCCGGGTTAAGGGCCATGGCCCGAAAAAGCGTCGGCAGATCCAGCTGGCCCGCGTGATACAGGCGCAAGGCCGCGGGCAGAAGCGTTTCCAGTGCGACCGCACCCGAGGCCGCTTCTTCAAACGGCAGGCGCTTGCTTTCTTCGTCCTGAGGGGTGTGCATCGAGCTGATGATATCGATCAGCCCGGTGCGAACAGCTTCAATTACCGCTTGCCTGTCGTCTTCTGATCGCAGCGGCGGCTTGACCTTGAAGAAGGTGCGATAGTCGGCCACGTCAAGCTCGTTCAACGTCAAGTGGTGGATCGACGTCCCTGCGGTTATGTCCAGCCCATTGCGCTTGGCGCGCTCCAGTGCAGGCAGCGCCCGGGCAGTGGTGATTTGGTCGGCGTGATAGGCGGCACCGGTCATCTCCAGCAGGGCAATGTCGCGGTCCAGCCCCATCCGCTCTGCCATCGGTGACACTACGGGCAAGCCGCGCAGTGCCGCGAACTTGCCACTGGTCGCTGCGGCCCCGGCGCTCAGCCCCGGCTCTTGCGGGTGGGCTATCACAAGCGCGCCACAGGATTTCGCATAGGTCAGGGCACGGGAAAACACCTTGGTATTAGTGATGACGTGATCGCAATCGGTGAAGGCGATCGCGCCCGCGTCCATCAGAAACCCGATCTCGGTCATCTCACGCCCTTCGCGCCCTTTGGTCAGGGCAGCCATCGGCTGAACATTGACTGGCGCATCGGCCTGCGCCCGGCGTGTCGCGAATTCCAGCGTTTCCGGTGTGTCGACTGCTGGCAGAGTATCCGGTCGGGTGACAATCGTCGTGACACCGCCAGCTGCAGCAGCAAGTCCTGCTGACCGATAGCTTTCCTTATGACGTTCACCGGGTTCACAGACCTTGACGCCAATATCGATGATGCCAGGGGCGAGGCACTTGCCGTTGCACTCTACGATATGCCCTTCAGTACACGGCGCGCTTCCTTCGCCTCGGGCGGTAATCCGGCCATTGTTCACCTGCAACCAGCCAGTTGACTCTGTTCCGGCTTCGGGGTCGATCAGGCGGGCGTTGGCGAAAAGAACGGAAGTCATGGAACAGCCCTTTCGATGGCGGCCTTCGTGGCGGCGGGATCGGCCTGATACTTGATCAGGTGTTTGTCGCCGCCTTTGGTAACGACTTGGACAAAACTGCCCATGGTTTTAACCGCCTCGACCTGATTCAGCGGTACTTTGCGGGGACCGGGGCCGGTCAACAAAGTGCCGGTCATCTCCCAGTTAGCAGCCAGTTCTTCCGATGCCAGATACCACGCGCGGATGCCAATTGCGGCGAGGCCGGCGGGTGCTCCGGTCCAGACATAAGGGTTGCCGGTCAACCACAAGACAGCCATTGCACCGGCCATGGCAGCCGCCGCTAGCCATGCATTGGTGCGGATATACGCGCCCTTGTCCGGGGCAAAGACTACAGGATCAGCCATAGAATCCCTCCGGTGACCAAAAGTACTGCCAATGCCATAACAGCCGAGCCTATGCGGAGCGGTTTGTTGTCAACCGGCGCGGTTTGCGGGGCGGAGAAAGGCTTGGCACTTTCGGTTTCGATCACACCGCCGGTCCAATTGGTTGCCACTTCCGTGAAAAGACCCGTCAGGTGAAGCTGGGGATCGGGTTCAAGGGTCGTGGCCTGGTCTTTGAACGCCGCGCTGCGCAGAACCATGACCCATCCGCCGATCTGCGCCAGCGCCGCACGGTCCAACTGATCCTCGGACACGCCGCACCCTTCGTTCAGATAGCCGTAAAGCCCAAGTGCTTCGAGGTCGGATACCGGAAAAATGTCGATCTGCTCGGGGTCCAGCCCGTCGATGCCAAGCACCTGATCGGCGGCACCCGGTTCGCGCAGGAACTTTGCCTCTTCCGGGCGCATGTCCAGTGTGAACAGGCGCAGAACGCCGCGTTCATGGGGGGCGACTTTCAGATTGTTCATGCAACCTCGCGCAGGTTGCGGGCCAGAAGGTCCATGGCGGCCATGCGGACAGCGACCCCCATCTCCACCTGCTCCTGTATTACGGATCGATTGATGTCATCAGCCAGGGTTCCGTCGATCTCAACCCCGCGGTTCATTGGGCCGGGGTGCATGACGATGGCATCGGGCTTGGCCAGCGCCAGCTTTTCCGCATTCAAGCCGTAACGGTGGTAGTACTCACGTTCTGACGGGATGAAGCCTCCGTCCATTCGTTCTTTCTGAAGGCGCAGCATCATGACCACATCGACGTCTTTGAGACCCTCGTTCATGTCGTCATAAACCTCGGCCCCGAACTCGGCGAATTGCGACGGCACGAGTGTGGGCGGGCCGATCAGACGAATGCGGTTTTCCATCTTGCCCAGCAGGATCAAATTGGATCGAGCAACACGAGAGTGCGCGACATCGCCGCAAATGGCGATGTTCAGACGGTGCAGGCGACCTTTGGCGCGGCGGATCGTCAGCGCGTCCAGCAAAGCTTGTGTCGGATGTTCGTGCCGCCCGTCGCCTGCGTTCAGAACAGCGCAGTTGACCTTCTGCGCCAGCAGGTCGACCGCGCCCGAATGCGGGTGACGCACCACCAAAAGGTCGGGATGCATCGCGTTCAGGGTCAGCGCAGTGTCGATCAGCGTCTCGCCCTTTTTGATCGAACTGGCCTGCATCGCCATGTTCATCACATCTGCACCCAGACGCTTGCCAGCCAGTTCGAAGCTTGCCTGCGTTCGGGTCGAGTTTTCAAAGAACATGTTGATCTGGGTGAGCCCTGACAACACATCCGAATGTTTGGTCGACTGGCGGTTCATGTCGACATAGGTTTCGGCCAGATCGAGAATTTCGGTGATATCGGATTGCGACAGATGCTCGATGCCAAGAAGGTGACGATGGGCGAAACGCATGGGCGGGCTCCTGTCTGACAATCGGGCCGCTTATAGAAAGCCACGCGGTGCAAAGCAACCTAAGGATCAGAACCCTCTGGCAGTTTTTCGCAGCCACCCTCTGGCAGACATTGTTCACCCGGTTTGCACCATTTGCCGTATCCGCAGTCGATGGCTTTGATCGGCACGCAACCCTGATGGTCCGAGCATTTGAATCCCGGACGGCACTGCGAGCCTGTTTCTTCGCACAGGAACCATCCCGGACGGGAACACCCCCCACCCGGCAGACAGGACGAGCCGCGCGCACAAGTTCGGCCATCCTCGCATATCGTAGGAGGGGCTGTACCCGGATCTGGTGTGATCCGTTCACATTCGCCGCGCCCATTGCAAAAACTGTCACCGGGGCAATCCAGACGCGATGTGCATTTGTTCACGCCTGCGGGTGCACAGCTCGCTCCTCCCGCTACGCAGCGTTCAAACGGGCCGCAGCTGCGCCCGCCACCGCAATAGGTGCCGCCCAGCGGTATGCAGTGCCCATCAAAGCTGCATCTTTGACCGCCGGAACAGCAGGTGGTGCCGCATTTGAACTGGCCCGCACGGCACTGGCCCTGTTCGTTGTGGAACGTCGCCAATGCCGGATTGCCGGTAAGCACCAGTCCAAGCCCGATCAGGAGGATTCGCAAGGTTCTGAGCATCGTGCCCTGATGGTCGGCGCGACAGAGCGACCGATCAAGCCCAATTCGCTTTCCATCAGCCCTCAGGCGGGTAAATTATCCATATGGAATCGGGCTTGGACTATTATTCTGCGCGGGCCCTGCTGGAATGGCAGGTCGAACTGGGCGTGACCGAGGCAATCGGGGACGCTCCGGTTGATCGATATTCGGTGCCGGATATGTCACCAAAGCCCAAGAAGGCAGAGGTTGCGGCAGCCATCCCGTCAAAGCCCGGACAGGCCGACCCGGTAACGGTTGCGCAAGCAGCGGCCAAGGGGGCGGGGTCACTGGATCAGCTGCGCGATGCGATGGAAGCTTTTGATCACTGCGAGCTGAAGCGCGGGGCGCGGCAGTTGGTTTTTGCTGATGGAACGCCCGGTGCGCGGGTGATGATCATTGGTGAGGCTCCGGGCCGCGACGAAGACCGCGAGGGCAAGCCCTTTGTTGGGCACGCGGGCCAGTTGCTGGATCGCATGTTGGCCGCGATTGATCTGGATCGCAGGCAGAACGTCTATATCACAAATGTGCTGCCGTGGCGGCCCCCACAGAACCGTGACCCAAAGCCCGAAGAAATAGGGATGATGAAGCCCTTTCTGGAACGTCACGTGGCGCTGGCCCGGCCCGAGGTTCTGGTGGTAATGGGCAATATCAGCTGTCAGGCTGTTCTGGGGAAACGCGGGATTACCCGATTGCGCGGCCAGTGGGATCAGGCGATGGACCTGCCTGTGATCCCAATGTTTCATCCAGCTTATTTGCTGCGCCAGCCGCAAATGAAGCGACAGGCCTGGGCTGATCTGCTGGAGTTACAAGCCCGGCTGCGAGGTGAGTCATGAAGGTCTTGGCGTTTTCCGATCTTCATATGGCGCGCAACCGCGCCGCTGATCTGGTAGCCGCCAGCGCTGATGCCGACTTGGTCATCGGCGCAGGGGACTATTGCAACATGCGGCAGGGTCTGGATGAGGCGATGCAAATGCTTTCGGGCGTTTCAGCACCGCTGGTCCTGATACCCGGGAATGCCGAAAGCGCAGAGGATCTGGGCAAAGCTGTGCCCGAGGGTGTGCATGTTCTGCATGGAACGGGAATGACGGTGGATGGATTGCGCCTGTTCGGGCTTGGCTACGGTGTTCCACCCACACCGTTTGGTGATTGGTCCTGTGATCTGACCGAGGGTGAGGCCGGCGAACTGCTGGCGCGCTGCAGCGGAGCAGATATCCTGATTTCGCACTCACCGCCCAAGGGCCATGGGGATGTGACCTCGCAAGGCATGGCTGTTGGTTCGGTCGCTGTCCGGAACGCGATCGAGCGGATACAGCCCCGTTTCACGTTTTGCGGCCATATTCACGACAGCTGGGGATATCGCGGCTCGATCGGCCGCACCCGGATCGCCAACCTTGGTCCCAAGGTAAACTGGTTCGAGGTCGCCTTATGATTGAGTCGGTAACGCTGCTTGCCTTCATTCCCGCCGCGCTGGCGCTGAACCTGACACCGGGCGCGGATATGATGTTCTGTTTCGGTCAGGGCCTGCGATCAGGTCCGCGCGCCGCAATTGCCGCAAGTGCCGGGATATCCGCGGGTGGAATGATACAGGTCCTTCTGGCTGGGCTGGGCCTTGGCGCGGCGGTTGCGACCTTGCCATGGCTGTTTGATGTCATTCGCTGGGTTGGTGTTGCATACCTGCTGTACTTGGCCTGGGGTGCCGTTCGAAATGGCGCAGTGTCAGCCGAGGCACCCGTCAAACCGACCCGGTTGTCTTTTCGGGACGGGATGCTTGTCAATCTGACGAACCCCAAGGTTATTCTGTTCGTTCTTGCCTTTATCCCGCAGTTTGTAGACCCGTCGCGGGGATCGGTCCTGATGCAGTTTTTGATCTTTGGCACAATCATCGGCATCGGCGGGTTCGTGGTGAACGGGCTGGTTGGTGTATTCGCCGGAAGCGCGGGGCGCCATCTGGTCTCGAATCCGCGCGCCTCACGTATTCTGGGCTGGATTACAGGGGGCATTTTTGCGGCCCTTGCGGTCCGGCTTGCCATTCTGGAAAGGGCCTGACACCACATGTCGCGCATTGACGAAACCATGGAGTTCATTCCGGTTAAGATCGCCTTACTGACTGTTTCGGATACCAGATCGATGGAAGAGGACCGCTCGGGTCAGACATTGGCGGACCGGATCGAAAAGGCGGGCCATGTTGTTGCGGATCGGAGAATAATTCGGGACGAGCGCAGACAGATTGCAGATCAGTTGCGCGCGTGGGTGGCGGACGAACAGATCGACGTCGTGATTTCGACCGGCGGCACGGGTCTGACTGGGCGCGATGTCACCGTCGAGGCGCATCGCGATGTCTATGAAAAAGAGATCGAAGCCTTTGGCACTGTCTTCACGATCATCTCGATGGAAAAGATCGGAACTTCGGCGGTGCAGTCGCGGGCGACGGGGGGCGTTGCGGGGGGGACATACCTGTTCGCCTTGCCCGGCAGCCCGGGGGCCTGCAAGGACGCGTGGGACGGTATTTTGGAAAAACAGTTCGATTATCGCCATCGCCCGTGCAATTTTGTGGAAATAATGCCCAGATTGGACGAACATCTGCGACGGAAGTAGACTGGTCATACGTTCCATTCCGTATAACCGCCTTGTGGCTTGGCATATTTCCTGATCCAGCTACATGTTGTGGACGGCAGCGTGGTGCAACCGGGGTAACTGATTGATGCGATTTCTGCGGCATAGTCTTGTCGGTATTTTTCTGGCGTTTCTGGCGCTGGCTTTGTTGTTTGTTGCCGTGCAGATGATCGTTGGGGCCGTTCAGGAGGCTTTGACGCACGATAACGCGACACCTCCCGCTCGAGAAAGGATCTTTGCTGTTTCGGTTCGGCCTGCCGAGGCGGAAACCGTCACCCCATATCTTGAAGCTTTCGGAGAGGTTCAAAGCCGCCGCAGGCTGGAGTTGCGCGCGGCGCTTGGTGGTCGCGTTGTCGCGCTGGCGGAAGACTTTGAAGATGGTGGAATTGTTGAGGCTGGCGAAGTGCTGGTTGAACTGGACCCGGCAGATGCGCAATCCGCACTGGATCGGGCCAAGTCCGACCTCTTGGACGCTCAGTTTGAAGAGCGCGATGCAGAACGCTCGTTGCTGCTGGCGCAGGACGAGCTGAAATCGGCTGAGGCTCAGGCGGAACTGCGGGAAAGGGCGTTGCAACGTCAACGCGATCTGGAATCTCGGGGCGTGGGGGCCGCCGCTAGCGTGGAAGAGGCCGAACTGGCTGCCGCAGCGGCGCAACAGGCCGTACTGGCGCGGCGTATTGCGCTGGCACAGGCTGAATCCCGTGTGGATCAGGCATCAACCCTGTTGGCCCGCGCCATGATTGCACTGGAAGCTGCGGAACGTGATCTGGGCGACATGACAATCCGGGCAGGCTTTGGCGGTACTTTAACGGATGTGACTCTTGTGGAAGGGCGGCTGGTATCGGCAAATGAAAAGCTGGCTGAACTGGTTGATCCCAACGACCTTGAGGTGGCATTTCGGGTGTCAACTGCGCAATATGTGCGGCTTCTGGATGGCGGTGATCGTCTGATCAACGCGCCGGTCACCATATCGCTCGAAGTGACAGGGACCGATCTGACCGCAATTGGCCAGATTAGTCGCGACAGCGGGTCTGCCGGTGAAGGTCAGACCGGGCGGTTGATCTATGCCCGTCTGCAAGAGGCATCGGGGTTTAAACCCGGGGATTTCGTTACGGTTTCAGTTCAGGAACAACCGCTTGCCGGAGTTTACCGGTTGCCGTCCTCGGCCCTTGATGCATCCGGAACAGTTCTGGTGCTTGGCCCTGATGACCGTTTGGAAAGCCTGCCGGTTCAACTCATCCGCCGCCAGGGGGACGAGGTTCTGCTGCGGGGCGACGGTTTGGAAGGGCGAGAGGTCGTCGTCGGGCGGACCCCCCTGCTTGGGTCAGGCGTGCGGGTGCGGCCCCTGCGGTTTGAGGCGGGTGCAGACCCCGGAATGGTCGAGCTGACGGACGAGAAACGAGCCGAACTTGTAGCTCAGGTCGAAGCGAACAGTGCGATGCCTCCGAAGGAAAAGACGCAGGTTCTAACCCGGCTGCGCGAAGCTCGTGTGCCGACGTCTTTGGTGCGCAGTATTGAAACCAGGGCTGGGGGATAAACGCCATGATGCGCGAGATACCTGGCGCGGCGGGCGGCATTCTCAGTTATTTCACGCGGCATCGGACAGTTGCCAACCTGCTGTTGCTTGTCATGCTGGTTCTTGGCGCGGCGGCAATCCCGAACATGCGGGCACAGTTCTTTCCGGACGTTATTCTGGAACGCGTCGATGTATCCGTAACCTGGGATGGTGCCGGGCCCGAGGACATGGACGCCGGGATCGTGCAGTTGCTGGAACCGGCGCTGCTGGCCGTCGAAGGGGTGACCAGTACCGAGGCCAGTTCGCACCCGGGCTGGACCCGGATCAGGCTGGAATTCGAACCCAACTGGGATGTGTCCCGCGCTGTCGAGGATGTTAGGACCGCCGTAGACGCTGTCACAGATCTGCCGGAAGACGCTGAGGAGCCCAGGATTCAACGTGGTGCGTGGCGTGATCGGGTGACGGATGTGGTGATCACGGGGCCGACCGATACTGCTCAGCTGGCGAAACTGACGGATGAGCTTATCAATCGTTTGTTCGCATCGGGTGTGACACGCACGACAATCCGGGGTGTTGCCGCACCGCGCATCGTTGTCGAGGTCACCACCGCGCAGTTGGTCGCAAACGATATCACGATGGCCGAAATCGCGGCAGCGATAGGTGCCGAAGTCAATACCGACCCCGCTGGCTATGTTGAGGGTGCGGGTGCTCTTGTCCGGGCAGGAGCTGAAAAACGCACGCCGGAACAGATCGAAGGCATCGCGCTGAGGACGAACGAAGATGGCTCCAAGCTGAAGGTTGGTGACATAGCTAGAATTTGGGTTGAAGGCGTCACCCGCGAGCGCAGCTATTATGTGGGCGACAATCCGGCCATGTCCATCAGAGTGGACCGGTCGAACCTGGGCGATGCGATAGGTATTCAGCACACGGTCGAGGACGTAGCCCGCGAGATGCAGGCCAGCCTGCCTGAAGGTGTGAGAATTGATCTGATCCGTACCCGTGCGCAAGCGATTACCGACCGGCTGAACATCCTCGTGGATAACGGGCTGATGGGGCTGGGGCTGGTTGTCATCCTGTTGTTCCTGTTTCTGAATGCGCGCATTGCGTTTTGGGTCGCGGCGGGTATCCCGGTGGCGATGTCGGCGGCGATCGCGCTGATGTATCTGGGCGGTCTGTCGCTGAACATGGTTTCCCTGTTCGGTCTGATCATCACCTTGGGGATCGTCGTAGATGACGCCATTGTCGTGGGCGAGCACGCCGATTATCGCGCACGCCGATTGGGCGAGACACCTGTGGAAGCCGCTGAGCGTGCCGCCCGGCGAATGGCAATGCCGGTTCTGGCCGCCACGGTAACGACGGTGATTGCGTTTTTCGGCCTGACGTTGGTTGGAGGGCGTTTCGGAGAACTGATCCGCGATATCCCTTTCACGGTAATCGCCGTTCTGGTTGCATCGCTGGTGGAATGCTTCCTGATCCTGCCCAACCATATGGCGCACGCAATTGCGCATTCGGCCAAGGAACACTGGTACGACCTGCCGAACCGTGTCGTCAATCGTGGCTTTCGTTGGGTTCGGGATCACTTGTTCCGCCCGCTGATCGCTTGGGTGATCTGGGCGCGTTATGTGGTCGCCGCGCTGATGATCGCCATCCTGGCCAGTCAGGTCGCATTGTTCATTCGTGGCGACGTGAACTGGCGGTTCTTCAACGCACCTGAACGCAGCTCAGTCAGCGGCGGGTTTATCATGCGCGAGGGGTCGACCCGGTCAGATACGCTTGAAATGATGCGCATTCTACAGGACGCAACCAACGAACTGGGCCGGATCTACGAAGAGCGTCATGGCCGAAATCCAATTGACTATGTCTTGGCCGAGGTTGGTGGCAATGCTGGGCGTGCGCTTGCTGCGGCTGACGGCAAGGACGGCAGTGTGCTGGGGGGCATTTCGATTGAACTGATCGACGCCGATCTGCGCCCATATTCGAGTTTTGAGTTTGTGGGGGAGCTACAGGATTTCGTACCGCGCCACCCCAAGGTCGAGGTGATCAGCTTCCGCGGTTGGCGGTCCGGCCCCGGTGGCGACGCCATCGACGTGCAGTTCTATGGCTCGGACGTAAATGTCCTGAAAGCCGCATCAGAAGATCTGCAAACCGCGCTGTCGAAGTTTCCTGAAGTCTCGGCGCTCGAAGACACTCTGGCATATGACAAGGAAGAGTTTCTTCTGGACCTGACAGCGCAGGGTCAGGCGCTGGGCTTTCGGATCGAAACGCTGGGGCGGGCTTTGCGCAACCGTTTGAACGGGATTGAGGCCGCAACCTTCCCCGACGGGCCGCGCAGTGCCGAGATCCGTGTCGAACTGCCCGAAGGTGAACTGACGGCAGATTTTCTGGAACGAACTCTGATGCGTTCTCCTGATGGGGTCTACGTACCTTTGGCTGATATCGTTTCGGTCGATCGCAAGTCCGGGTTTTCGACGGTTCGGCGTGAAAACGGCCTGAGGGTGGTTTCGGTAACAGGTGACATTTCGGAAGACGATCCGGCACGGGCCGCCGAAATTGAACGCGTGATGCAGGACGAGATCCTGCCCAATATCGCAGCCGAAAGGCAGGTTGAGTGGCGCATGTCGGGTCTGAGCGAACAGGAAAACGAGTTCCTGTCCGAGGCCCGCAACGGTCTGATCCTGTGCCTGACCGGTATTTACCTTGTACTGGCCTGGGTTTTTGCCAGCTGGACACGACCCCTTGTGGTCATGGCGATTATTCCCTTTGGCCTAGTCGGGGCGATTTGGGGCCATTACATCTGGGAGGTGCCACTGAGCATGTTCACGGTTGTCGGGCTGCTGGGCATGACAGGGATCATTATCAACGACTCGATCGTTTTGGTGACCACGATCGACGCATACCAGCAGGATCGCGGGTTGATTCCGTCGATTCTGGATGGCACGGCGGACAGGTTGCGACCTGTCATGCTGACCACGCTGACGACGGTTCTTGGGCTAGCGCCCTTACTATATGAAGGCTCTCAACAGGCGCAGTTCCTGAAACCGACAGTAATCACACTGGTCTACGGGCTTGGTTTCGGAATGTTGCTGGTGTTGGTGCTTGTGCCCGCCTTGCTGGGAATTCTCAATGACGTGGCACGTCCGATGACAGCCATGCGCCGTGCTGCACGGGCCCCTGACAAGGTTGTTCGTGGCGCGTTGGCCGGAACCGGCGTGATGCTTGGGATCTGGTTTGCCTTGACGATGATCTGGCCCGCCGTCAACGGTGCACCGCTTGCCATGCTACAAAGCCTTTACCCCGGTGAGGATGGCATTGCCGCATTGAAAATGGGGTTGGGCGCGTTTGTTGTCGGCGCTGTGCCGATTGTGATTCTGAGCATTGTTGCTTCAGGTATGCTCTATGGTCGCCTCACGAAATCGGCAGGTGCTTAAACCGCACGCAAGGCATATTCCATAAGCTCTATGACCCGCGCGCTCATGGGCAGGTTGCCCTGGCGTATCTGATCGACGGGAAACCACCGGGCATCCATTGCGTCGTCACCGGCCCTCGGCGTGCCCGAGCGATACTGGCAGGCGACCCCGACCAGCAGGTAATGGGACACGACCACCCCATCTGGGGCTCGGCGCAGAAGGTCCAGATTGTTCAGATAATGTGACGGCTGTGCAATTACCGAGGTTTCTTCCAGCAATTCGCGTTGCGCCGCTTCCAACACGGTTTCACCCCATTCGACATGGCCACCAGGAAACCCCCACAGCCCGGCGTCGGGCTGTTTGCATCGCTGGACCAGAAGAACCTGATCCTGATGCAGAACAACGGCCAGGGCACCGATTTTTGGCGATTGGGTCATGAATTCAGCCTGCGCTGCAGCCCTGAATATCAACTGCGTGATTGGCGCCCAGAACCGTAATCCGGATTTCAGACCGATCCAGCGCAAAGGGTGTGCCCGATGCATTGATAATCTCGGCCTCGGCCACCAACGTATCACCTTGCCGTTGCGCAATCGGCTGCGACGCCCAGAGGGAGGGATTGCCGGGTTCGATCACAGCCACTTCATGACCACCTGCCGATGGCATGGTCACTCGTGCTTCGATACGCATACCATCTTTCGTCGGCGTCAGACGACAGGTGGCACTGGACACGCGAGCTTCTTGCGCGGAATAAGGGCGTTGCGCCAGTGCGGCGGCAATCGCGGGATGGCGTCCGGCATTGGCGTCGAGCGTGTGGTCAAAGCCCAGACGTTCCGGAATACAAACGTCTTTGCAAACGCCCAGATCCATTTCGCCCTGCAATCGGACCGGCTTGGCAGGGTTGCGCGGCGTAATCTCAATCGGAAGGACCAGTTGGTTCTTGTAACCGATCGACTTCAACCCGTTCTGATCGAAGACATCGGGGGCAGGCCATGTGATTTCAACACGCCCGACATTGCTTGAGCGTTTCCAGTTGATTTCCGGCGGGATGCCAGCATCTCCAGGCGCGCGCCAGTAGGTTTTCCAACCATCCTCAAGCGTCAGCTTCAAGGCGGTAAGATAAGTGCCGTTTGCAGTCCGTCCGCCATCCAGAACATCCAGCTGAACCACGCCGTCCAGACCCTGAGCGGCAACCGGGGCGGATAGATGCAGGCAAGCGAGTGCAGCGACGGCAGTGTGTTTCATCGACATCTTCATCCCTCTTAAATGCGCGGCGTTGGCCCGGATTCCAAGTCACGTTCTGTTCACTGGGATGAAATCCGCCAAAATACCTGTTGTTCTCTTGCCAATAGACATGCTGCGGGGCCATTGTTGAGGTGTTCTGAGAAAGAGATGGCGGCCCATGGACCTGACCGGAAAACTGTTGATTGCGATGCCCGGCATGGGGGATCCGCGATTCGACCATTCGGTGGTGTATGTGTGCAGCCATGGTGACGACGGTGCCATGGGTTTGATTGTGAACAAGCCCTCGGACCTGCGGATAAAGACCTTGCTGGGTCAACTGAACATCGCCTGCCGTATTCCGATTGTCGGCGAACGCCTTGTGCATTTCGGTGGGCCAGTCGAGATGTCGCGCGGCTTTGTCCTTCACAGCGCCGATTACGAGGCCAACCTGCATTCAATGCAGATTTCCGAGGATTTCAGCATGACGGCGACACTTGATGTGCTCGAGGATTTGGCATCAGGCACTGGGCCGCTGAACTCGATGCTGGCGCTGGGTTATTCCGGCTGGGGGCCCGGTCAGCTTGAGGATGAAATTGCCATGAACGGCTGGCTAACCACCGAAGCAACGTCGAAACTTGTTTTCGATGTGCCCGATGATGCGAAATGGGAGGCAGCGTTGGCTTCTTTGGGTGTGGACCCGCTGACCCTTTCTGCCAGCGCGGGGCGAGCGTGATCAGCTGTCACGGGGTGCCGCCGCGCGCCGCAGCCGGTCATTGATTGCCGCCCCCAAACCCGTGTCAGGGATCGGAGAAACGGCAATCGGTCGCCCGGTTTCGTTCAGCTGATGCAGAAACGCAAACAGATTTGCCGCCGCTTCGATCAAGTTGCCAGTGGCGGACAAGTTTAGGTCGCACTCTGCCTGCCCAAATCCCAGTAACACCTCGTCACCCTGACGGGTTATGGCATTCAAACGGACCGGAGCGTCCGGCGCATAGTGTGATTGCAACTGGCCGGGGGCGGTCAGAAGATCACCGGATTGATGCAAATGCAGTCGCGTTTTCAGCGTCTCTTCGATCTGCTCCAGCGCGATGCCACCCGGACGCAAAAGTGCAGGTTCCCCAGCCAGGCCGATGATGGTGGATTCAAGCCCGACATCGCACGGCCCGTCATCCAGAACAGCCGCGATCTTGCCGCCAAGACCCGACCAGACATGACTTGCCTTGGTCGGACTGATCTGACCCGACGGGTTTGCCGAAGGCGCCGCAACCGGGCCATCAAATTTGGCCAGCAGCGCGCGCGCTGTCGGATGTGCCGGAACGCGCACGGCCAACGTATCCAAACCTGCCGTCACCAGCGATGAAATCCCGTGCCCTTCGCGCAAGGGCAAAACCAAGGTAAGCGGACCGGGCCAAAAGGCCTGCGCCAGATGCTCGGCCTGATCTGACCATTGCACATACCGTTGCGCCGCGGCGACCGATGCGACATGTGCGATCAGCGGATTGAAGCTGGGCCGCCCCTTGGCCTCGTAGATCGATGCCACCGCATGCCCGTTGCGGGCATCGCCGCCCAGGCCATAGACGGTCTCGGTCGGGAAAGCGACCAGAAGGCCCTGTCGCAACATATCTGCAGCCCGCGCGATACCGCCGGGATCCGCCGTCAATTCCTGAGTGCCGGTTGAGATCATAACTGGTGACGCCGCGTTTTGGTTGCTTGAAACATAAGGGACAGTAGGTAATTGATCCAAGCTCATACGCTTACCGGCGCTTGCCCACAATTCCAAGCCTGCCGATATGTTCTGAATTGTTAGCCTTCGAGAGTGATCATGCCCTATCGCACCCCAATTTCAGATTACCAGTTCCTGCTGGACCAAGTGGTCGGGTTCGACCAGGTCACTGCGACGGATAAATTTGCTGATGCCAGCGGGGATGTGGTCAATGCGATCCTGACCGAAGCTGGAAAGATGTGCGAAGAGGTGATGGCCCCTCTGCAGCGTCCCGGTGATCTGGAACCTGCACGGCTTGAAAATGGCGTGCTGCGAACTTCTCCGGGATATGCAGACGGCTGGAAGGCAATTGCCGAAGGTGGCTGGATCGGGATCAGTGGTAATCCTGAATACGGGGGGATGGGGCTGCCTATGACCATCACCACGGCGGTCAACGAGATGATGAGTGCCGCCTGCCTGTCGCTGCAACTTGCGCCGCTTATGTCTCAGGGCCAGATCGAGGCGTTAGAGCATCACGCCAGCGACGAATTGAAAGCGCTGTATCTGCCTAAGATGATGACGGGGGAATGGTCGGGCACCATGAACCTGACCGAAGCTCAGGCTGGATCCGATGTTGGCGCGCTGTCTGCGAAGGCTGAGCCGAACGGTGACGGGACATATTCGATCACCGGTCAAAAGATCTTCATCTCGTGGGGCGATACCGATTTCACCGAGAATGTCTGCCATCTGGTACTGGCCCGCCTTCCCGATGGGGTGCCCGGCACCAAAGGGATCTCGTTATTCCTTGTCCCCAAATTCCTGCCTGATGAAAATGGTGATCCTGGCGTGGCCAATGATCTGAAAGTGGTTTCGCTGGAACACAAGATGGGCTTGCACGGGTCGCCCACCTGCGTGATGCAATATGACAAAGCCAAAGGCTGGCTGGTGGGTGCCGAACATGGCGGTATGGCGGCCATGTTTACCATGATGAACAATGCGCGCCTCGGCGTGGGCGGACAGGGCGTGGGCGTGGCCGAAGGTGCATATCAGCACGCGGTGGCTTATGCGCTGGAACGGAAACAAGGCAAAACGCCGTCCGGGACGATCATCGATCATGCGGATGTGCGCCGTATGCTTTTGGATATGCGTGCTGATGTTTATGCCGCGCGCGCGATCCTGTTGGCCAATGCGGTTGCGATCGATATGGCAGAGGCCACTGGTGACGCCGATTGGGCTGCGCGGGCCGCGCTGTTGACGCCGATCAGCAAGGCGTTTGGTACTCAGACCGGGATGCGTGTGGCTGAAACCGGGGTCCAGGTGCATGGTGGCATGGGATATATTGAGGAAACCGGCGCAGCTCAGTTCTATCGCGATGCGCGTGTCACTGCGATCTACGAGGGCACCAACGGCATTCAGGCGATGGACCTTGTTGCGCGGAAGATGATGGACGGGGGCGAGGCTGCTTCGAACTTGCTGGATGAGATTGAAGACCAGGCTGAACGCGCCCGTGCAACACTGCCTGATCTGGCGGGCCCTGTTTGGGAAGCCACCGAAACGCTGCGCGAGGCGACAGAATGGCTGGTGGCACAGGACGATATGAATAACCGCTTTGCAGGCGCAGTTGCTTATCTGCAGGCATTTGCCCGGGTGCTGGGCGGGCATTATCACCTGACCGCAGCCCTTGCCGACCCAGAGGGGCCGCGGGCGAAACTGGCGCGGTATTATATCAACGCCCTGTTGCCCGAACATACGGGCCTTTTGGCACGGGCACAGAACGGGGCGGATGACCTTTTCGCGCTGAGCACGGACGAGTTTGCAGTTTGATGGACGGGGATCACGTATTGGGGATCAGATATCCGTGGTCTGAACCGCCCGCGCAGGGCGAAGCCACCGAGATTGCCCAAGGTGTTCTCTGGATGCGGTTGCCCCTGCCTATGGCGCTGGACCATGTAAATATCTACGCACTGGACGATGGCGACAGCTGGACGGTGATCGATACGGGGCTGTCCTCGAACAAGACGCGGCGCATCTGGGAAGCATTGATGGCCGGACCTCTTGCAGGCAAGCCGATCAGGCGGGTGGTGGTGACTCACCACCATCCCGACCATGTTGGCAATGCCGGATGGTTTCAGACGGAACACGGCGCCGAGCTGGTGACAAGCCGCACCTCGTGGCTGTTTGCGCGGATGCTGACGCTGGATGTGCAGGAAACCTGGCCGCAAGAAACGCTGGGTTTCTATCGCAGCGCGGGCATGGCATCCGAAGTTTTGAACAAACGGATGGCGGACCGGCCCTTTAATTTTGCCGACACGGTCTATCCCATGCCGCTGGGTTTTACCGGGATCAAGCAGGGTGACGTGATCCGTATGGGCGGACGTGACTGGGACGTTCATATGGGCAATGGCCATGCACCGGAACACGCCACCTTCTGGAGCCGCGATGACAATCTGGTACTCAGCGGCGATCAGATCTTAAGTTCGATCAGTCCCAATCTGGGTGTCTATGCGACCGAACCCATGGCCGATCCAGTGTCAGGATGGATGGAGGCCTGTGAGAGGCTTCAGGCGCTCGCCCGTCCCGATCATCTGGTTTTGGGTGGGCACAAACTGCCCTTCACGGGTCTGCCGTTGCGTATGAAGCAGCTGATTGACAACCACCATGGCGCGCTGGAACGGCTGCTGGATCATCTGGATCAGCCCAAATCTGCCGCTGACTGCTTTATGCCGCTGTTCAAACGTACAATCCGCGAGGGTGAGTATGGCCTTGCGCTGGTCGAGGCGGTTGCACATGTAAATCACCTCTACCACATTGGTGCAGTAACCCGGACGCAACGCGCGGATGGGGCATGGTTATATCAGCGCAAAGGGTAGACGAATGCAGGACCAGATCGAAACCTCGGCCGAGGCCGCAGAAGCTGCAGCGTTGCCAAGGTGTTACGAGGTGCACGCCGATCCAAAAGCCGAATCCGGAAGCAAAAAACTGCCCGAGACTTTGAAAAAACCGGTGGCCAGCAAAAGCCCCGCACAATGGGCCTACGAGCGGCTAATCCTGTATATCCAGAATTTCGAACAGACATTGGACGGCGATCATGAGGTCGCCATGGGTTTCACTGGCGGCGATGCAGGCGTGATGCGGATCGAGGGGATGGGTTATTTCGACCCCGACATGATAACCTTTTACGGGTCCGACGGGACCGGAGCCCGCACGCAACTGGTGCAACATGTCAGCCAGTTGAACGTGATGTTGCGTGCGCTTCCCAAATCGGTTGAAGACAAGCCAGCCAACCGCATCGGGTTCCGCCTGGCTGCGGACCTGAAAGACAGCTGACTTGCAATTCACGTTTGCGCGCCTTTGAATGAATGAATCAGTTCGGAGGCGACCGCGTGAACAGATATTTCCATGCCGTAACACATGCCTACGCGGGGGCTTGGGCCCGGCGTCGGGTTTTTGTGCCAATTTATATCGCTGTGCGATTACTGCTTGTTGCGCTGATTGCGCCAGGGGTGGCACTGACGGTCAATCTGGCAGTCTCTCTGTCTGACCAGACGGCCTTGACGGATCAGGACATTGCCATGTTCCTGCTGTCTCCGGTCGGGTTTATCTCGTCTGTTGTAGTTCTGAGCCTGTTTCTGCTGGCCGAGGTCTTTGTGTTCTCGGTCATGGCCGGGTCGCTGCGTATGGGCGAACAAGATCCCTGGCGCGCTGGCAGTGCGGCGCTCGCGTTGATCCTGTCCCGTTTCCCGGCGTTGTTCGGATTTGCCGTGCGTTTCATCCTGCGTGTCCTGTTGCTTGCCCTGCCATTCGTGGCTGTCGCTGGCCTGATCGCGTGGTGGAAGCTGACTGAATACGACATCAACTATTACCTGACCTTCCGCCCCCCCGCCTTCAAGGTGGCGGTTCTTCTGATCGGAGTGGTTGTTCTTGTACTGGCGTGGCTTTTGATCCGTCGCCTGTCCGCCTGGGCGCTGGCCCTGCATTTGGTCCTTTTCGAACGAACTGCGCCCCGAACGGCGTTTGCCCAAAGTGCGCAGAAGATCGAAGGCAGGCGCGGGCGGTTGAAGATCGAACTTGCCCTTTGGCTGGGGATGCGCCTTGTCATCGCCGCTTTGATTGCCGCAGTGGCCAGCCTTTTGTTTACTTTCGTACCCGTGCAGGACGGCAGCAACCTCAAGCTGGCCCTGACCTTCAGTTTTGTCGTCGCAGGGCTGTGGTCATTGGCGGGGCTGGTTCTGGCGGCAACGGCGCTGGGCGCGTTGGCCGTCTTGTTGGACGGGTTTTTCGATATTGACGCAAAAAAGATCGCCCACCCAGAACCCCGGAAAATTCGGGCGCCTGTATTTGTGACAGTGGGCGCATCCCTTGCCGCGTTGGTTATTGGCCTTTGGTCAGGTCAAAGTCTGCTGGAACGTGTGCAGGCCCCGGATCATGCCGAGGTCATTGGCCACCGGGGTGCAGCGGCCTTGCGGCCGGAAAACACGATGGCCTCGGTTCTGAAAGCCATCGAGGACGGCGCGGATTGGGTTGAAATCGACGTTCAGGAATCTGCGGATGATGTGATCATCGTGGCCCATGACAGCGATTTCATGAAGCTGGCGGGTGTTAACCTGAAGGTCTGGGATGCAACGATGGCGGATGTGGCAGATATCGACATCGGCAGCTGGTTTGATCCGGAATACGCCTCGGAACGAACGCCAACTCTGCGTGATGTGCTGGAGGCGGCCAAAGGCAAGTCCAGGGTTCTTATCGAACTGAAATACTATGGCCATGATATTGATCTGGAAAACCGGGTGATCAATCTGGTGGAAGAGTTGGAGATGCAGGACGAGGTCGCCACCATGTCGTTGAAATATCCGGCCGTCCAAAAGATGAAGAAACTGCGCCCGGACTGGCGTTCGGGTGTATTGGCGGCCACAGCCATTGGTGATCTGTCGGGGTTGGAGGGCGAGTTTGTCGCAATCAATGCAGGGATGGCAACTCCGGGCCTGATCCGAAAGGTTCACGATGCCGGTAAGGATATCTATGTCTGGACAGTGAACGATCCGCTGCAAATGTCCAAAATGGCGTCTATGGGCGTTGATGGTCTGATCACCGACCGCCCGGCCATGGCCAATGAGGTTCTGCGCGTGCGTGCCGAAATGGGACCAGCAGAGCGGCTGATGTTGTGGTTGGCCACGACTTTCGGATTGCAGGTCGACACCAAGGCGATGCGCGATGAAAGCCCTTAATCTTTCGCTGCTGTTGCTCGTTATTCCGCACGCCGCCTTGGCACAGGACTTGATGCGCCGGTTCGAAATGCCTGCCCATCGCGCCTTGATGGATCAGAGCGACGGAGCCGAGCTGCAACCATTCGAAACAGACGGGTGTTCGGGTGGGTTGTCCGCAAGCTGGCGCTGGGTGGCAAAGCAATTCCCGCAGGTTGGTGAGATTTTTGAAGAACATCCACCTTGGGAAAACTGTTGTGTGATCCACGACCGGGCATATCACAATGCTGGCGGCGCGGATTCGGCCGAGGAAAGCTATGACGCGCGTTTGGCGGCGGACGATGCCCTGCATGCCTGTGTTGCGGCGCATGGAAATCTGAATGCCGACGAATATGCGGATCGCTACGATATGGAACCTGATCAGATCCGCACCATTCATGCGATCACTGCGGATGCCATGTATGGGGCGGTTCGTTTCGGTGGCGGGCCGTGCAGCGGCCTGCCCTGGCGGTGGGGGTTTGGGTATCCAGGATGCTCGGTCCTCAAGTAAGCGCGCCCTGCGCGCGAATGACGTGGTGACAGGCGTATTGTTTTCCATTATCCAACAGGTCAAACACGCGAATTGGGATTCTGAGACTCATGGCTGAATACAAGCACGGCGAAATGAACATCGACGTTCAAACCAAAACTTTCAACGGTTTCATCAAAGCCACCACTTGGTGTGTGGTCGCGATCGCCTTGTTGTGCCTGTTCCTGGCAGTTTTCGCCTCGTAAGCAATTCGGGGGCGGCTTTGCTCAGGATATTGACTGCGTGCCTCGTGGCCGCAACGCTGGCTGGTTGCGCTGCATCACAGCGCCCGCAAGCGGATCAGACTGAAATTACGTCCCGCTCCTATCGCGACCCGGGGCCATCGACCCTGACCTTGTACACGATGATCAGCACCCGGACCGGTTCGGGCGCGCATACGTCGCTGATGATCAGCGGCAGTGAGCGGGTTATTTTCGACCCGGCAGGATCGTTCCGGGCGGATGTTGTACCGATCAGGAACGATGTGCTGTACGGTATTACCCCGAATGTCGAACGTGCGTATCGCAGCAGCCACGCCCGCGAAACACATTATGCGCGCATCCAGACGATCGAGGTCACTCCGCAACAGGCCGAAATTGCATTGCAACTGGCCAAGCAGATGGGCCCAGTGGCTGGTGCATTCTGTGCAAACTCTACCTCGCAGCTGTTGCAGCAGGTTCCGGGGTTCGAACAGATCACGACCACATTCTATCCAGTCAAACTGTCGGATCAGTTTGGAGCGCTGCAAGGCGTTCAAACGGCGGAGTACCGTGAAAACGACGACGCGGACCTGCAAAAGGGACTGGCGTTCAACAATGCGCGCCTGAACCAGCTGGACGCGGCTTCATCCAACTAAATACAGCAATATGTAAAGTGTTGCCGCCCCGGTAAAGATGGCGGCCAGCACATTCTTGGTTAGAATGCCCACAGACAGTGCAACCGCTGCGGCCGACATACGGGGTATATCCGGTTGTCCTTCGGTGGCTGCAGGCCAAACCACCAGCGGCGCGATCAGTGCGGGCAGGATGGCCACGGCTGTATATCGAAGGTGACGTAACAACCAGGGCGGCATCGGGCGATCACCGACGAGACCGATGAAGGTAAAGCGCAAAGCATAGCTGCCCACCGCAAGACCCGCGATGATGATCCATATTGTTGTCTGATCGATCTGGTTCATAGCGTGTTCCGCTTTAGCATCAATTCCGCCTGCGCACCGGCCATCATCCCTGCTGCGCCCGCGATCAGCAGGCCCAGATTGAACGGCACACTCACGGTCAGCAGGGCAACAACAATGGCGACCAGGGCGGCGATGACATGGGCCAGCGTACGCATCATTGGCCCAATCATCGCCAGAAAGGTGATCGGCAGGGCAAAGTCCAGCGCCCAGCTTTCCGGTATTTGAGCACCCAGCACGGCACCCAGACAGGTTCCCAAAACCCACAGCGGTGTGATCGGAGTGACCGAACCCAGGAAATAGGCCATTCGCTGGGGGATCGTCAGATCAGGCTCTTTTTCGAACTGCGCGATTGAACAGGCGTAAGACTGATCCACGATCAGGTAAGCCGCACATGCTCTCTGCCACAAGGGCGCGGCACCCAGATACGGCGTCAGCGACGCGGAATACATCGCGACCCGCAGGTTCACTGCCAGGGCCGAGATCAAAACGATGATTGTCGGCGTTTCATCCTGCAGAAGTTGCAGAGCTGTGAACTGCGCCGCGCCTGCAAAAACAGTGATGGAAAAGGCAATGGTCTGCACGATATTCAACCCGGCTTCTGTCGAGAAGACACCGAACAACAGACCAAAAGGCACAGCCACGAAGACAAACGGCGTGCCGTCGCGAAAACCTTTCCAGAAGTATGACTTGGATGTGGCAGAGGCCATGGCTAAATCCTATGGTGACGCCAGCAGCAGTATCGGTCTTGTGAAGGGGTTGCAATTGGTCACCGAATCCGACGTGTCAGACTATGTAATCGCGCCTGATCCGGGCGCGGCCCGCCTGACCCGTGCGGTCGAGGGGGTGGACCAGAATGGCGAGGTCAGTCAGATTTCAGTGGTTGAAGAGCGCCCACTGACGATCTTCCTCAACGCGCAGGAAATTGTGACGGCGATGACCATTGGCGACTATCCCGAATATCTGGCGCTGGGTTTTCTGCGAAATCAGGGCATGTTGCTGGCTGATGATGAGATTACCCGTGTCGATTACGATGATGATCTTGAAACCGTTGTTGTCCGCACCGCACGCGCGACTTCGTACGAAGACAAGCTGAAGAAAAAGACACGCACCAGTGGCTGCGCTGTGGGAACGGTGTTCGGGGACATGATGGAGGGCCTTGAGGGCGTTCAACTGCCACAAGTGCAGGTGCGGACCTCGTGGCTTTACGAACTGGCGGCCAAGATCAACCGCACCCCGTCGCTTTATCTTGAGGCCGGGGCAATTCATGGGACTGTACTGTGCCGCGAAAACCGCCCGCTGGTTTATATGGAAGACGTGGGTCGCCATAACGCTGTCGACAAGATCGCAGGCTGGATGCTGTCCGAGGGTGCTTCGGCAGAGGACAAGATCCTTTACACCACCGGTCGCCTGACATCCGAGATGGTGATCAAAACGGCGATGATGGGCATTCCCGTGTTGGCGTCCCGTTCCGGCTTTACCGCCTGGGGTGTCGAGATCGCGCGTGAGGTCGGCCTTACGCTGATCGGTCGGATGCGCGGACAGCGCTTTGTTTGTCTTTCCGGTGAGGAACGGTTGGTTCGTGATGTGGACCCGTCGACGGTTGTGGCCGAAGACAGGAAACACCGGCGGAAGAGTAGCCAATGAGTGATGAAAACAGAAAACCTCTCGGCGTTATCCTCGCAGGCGGGCAGGCCACCCGGATGGGTGGTGGTGATAAAGGCCTGTTGAAGGTTGGCGGGCAGACCCTGCTGTCCCATGTCGTTGATCGGCTGTCTCCTCAAGTCGATGGTTTGGCCCTGAACGCAAATGGTGACCCCAAGCGTTTCAGCGATCTGACGCTACCTGTTCTTCCTGACACAATTGAAGGCTTCGCTGGCCCTTTGGCCGGCGTTTTGGCGGGGCTAGATTGGGCGGCAGATCAGGGGGCCGACAGCATCGTGACGGCTGCCGCAGATACTCCGTTCTTCCCGCGTGATCTGGTGGCGCGTCTGCAAGAGGCGGCAGCGGGGCAGGCGCATCCTCTGGTCTTGGCCACTACTCCGCGAACGGGCGACGAAGCGCTGAAGTCCGGTGGCGGCAGGCGCGTCAACCGGCACCCGACCTTTGGGCTCTGGCCTGTGGCTCTGCGCGATGATCTGCGGGCGGCTCTGACGGACGGGTTGCGCAAGGTCGTGCTGTGGACTGATAAACACGACGGGCGCGAGGCTTTGTTCCAGGCTGACCCGTTTGATCCGTTCTTCAACGTCAATACGCCTGACGATTTGGACCGCGCCCGGACATTGTTGGAGCAGGTATGAGAGTCTACGGCGTCACTGGCTGGAAAAACGCAGGCAAAACAGGGCTGATGGAACGGCTGGTGGCCGAGATCACGGGGCGGGGCTTTGCCGTCTCAACCGTCAAGCACGCGCATCACGGCGTCGATGTGGATCAGCCGGGCACGGACAGTCATCGTCACCGCGTTGCTGGCGCCAGCGAGGTGTTGCTTGCGTCGGGGCAGCGCGTCGCCTTGATGCAGGAGCTGCGCGGCGCACCCGAGCCGCCATTGGGCGAACTGCTGGCGCGGCTTTCACCGGTTGATCTGGTGCTGGTTGAAGGCTTCAAGCGGGAAGGCCACCCAAAGATCGAGGCGTTTCGCGCCGAGGCGGGAAATCCTCTGATTGCGATTGAAAACGAAACTATTCGTGCCGTTGCCAGCGACACGGCGCTGGAACTGGATCGTCCGGTTTTCGACCTGAACGACACAGTCAGGATCGCGGACTTCATATTGGATGAGGTCGGTTTGTGACCCCGTTCCAGACCTTTGCCATGGTGGACTGGTCTGGTGGAAATGACACCGGACCAACGCCGCGCAAAGACGCGATCTGGGTCTGTATTGTGCGTGAAGGGCAGGCACAGGAACCTGAATACCTACGCAACCGGGCGCTTGCCGAGGCGTGGCTGGATGCCCTGATCCGCACCGAACTGAAGGCAGGTCGCCGCCTGTTTCTGGGGTTCGATTTCCCTTTTGGATACCCGAAGGGCTTTGCCCGCGCGATCACCGGAACGGATGACCCCTTGACCTTGTGGGACTGGTTCGAACAACATGTCGAGGACGGTCCGAAAACGAACAATCGTTTTGACTTGGCAGGCCGGATCAATCGACAATTCGGAGGAAGAGGCCCATTTTGGATGAATGGCCTCGGGCGTGACATTGATGGTTTGCCGCGAACCAAGACGGGCTATTCCAATCCGTTTTCCGACCGTCGTGCGGTTGAAGCCTTGGCAAAAGGCAGTTTCACCTGCTGGCAGATGGCGGGTGCAGGCGCGGTCGGTGGGCAGGTGATGATGGGGCTTCCAGTTCTGAGCAGGCTCCGCCATCGCTTTGCCGGACAAGTCGCGGTCTGGCCGTTCGAGTCGTTGGATAGACCCATCGCCTTTGTGGAAATCTGGCCGTCGCTCACCTTGGGTGCGCCACCGGACGGGCGGATCAAGGATGCTTGGCAGGTCGAACTGATCGCCTTGACTCTGTCGCGTTTGACAGAGCAGGAGTTGAAAGCGCAATTAGATGTTTCAGCGGCAGAGGAAGGCTGGATATTGGGTGTGACTCAGAAAAAGCCGAACATAGTCCCGCCACCATTGCGCAACGATTGTTTTGCGCTGCCAGCGGGTGTGGAGTGGACGCCGGTTGATGACGCCTTAGCCTATTTGCGCGACAGGTTGCATCCGATTACCTCGGTCGAGGTGGTCGCGCTGAATAAGGCGAGTGGGCGCATTCTGGCAGAAGATGTGACAGCCCAACGTTCCAACCCGCCGCAGCCGAATACAGCCGTGGATGGGTTCGGGTTCGCTGGTCCGGTTTCAGATGGGCCACAGGTCCTGCCGCTGGTCGATGGGCGTGCAGCAGCCGGTATCCCGTTCGACGGTGATGTTCCCGCGGGTCAGGCAGTGCGCGTTCTGACGGGTGCCGCGCTGCCTGACGGGGTGGATACGGTTATTCTGGAAGAGGATGTCACAGTTAAAGACGGGCATATCGCATTCCACGGCCCGCTGAAAAAGGGGGCAAATACCAGGCAAGCGGGCGAGGATGTGGCCGCAGGCGATCTGGCCCTGCCTACAGGGCGCCGATTGACACCGGCTGACCTTGCGCTGCTCACCGCTTTGGGCATTGCCGAGGTGAAGGTGCGCAAACCGCTGCGTGTCGCCGTGGTATCGACCGGCGATGAACTGATCGACGCCGGAGAGTGCGCCGGACCGGGTCAGATATTCGACGCCAACCGCCCGATGCTGTTGTCTCTGGTCGAATGGCTGGGGTTTGTACCTGTGGATATGGGGCGTGTTTCAGATGATCGGGACGCCCTGCGGGAACGGCTGGATCAGGCTGCGGAACAGGCAGATGTGATACTGACGAGTGGTGGCGCATCTGCTGGTGACGAAGACCACGTATCTGCCTTGCTGCGCCAGGCGGGGGCGATGCAACACTGGCGGATCGCCTTGAAACCCGGTCGCCCTCTGGCTTTGGGGTTGTGGTCCGGAACCCCAGTCTTTGGACTGCCCGGCAATCCCGTTGCCGCCTTGGTCTGCACCTTGATCTTTGCGCGACCGGCGCTGGGCCTGATGTCTGGCGAAGGCTGGATCGAGCCGCAAGGGTTCGAAGTGCCCGCTGCCTTTGAAAAGCGCAAGAAACCGGGCCGCCGCGAATACCTGCGCGCGCGCATACGGGAAGGCCGGGTTGAAGTCTTCAAGTCAGAAGGATCGGGCCGGATCAGCGGGCTCAGCTGGGCCGAAGGGCTGGTCGAAATAGAAGATGGTGCCCGGCATATCCAACCGGGTGATATGGTTCGGTTTATCCCGTATGGCAGTTTTGGGTTGTGAAAATCACGATCTCACGCGGTTTTTCTGATGCGGAACGCCCACTGGTGGCGACCCTGTTCTGGCAGGCATTTTCGGCGAAACTGAACAAAGTCATGGGTCCGGATGAAAAGGGGCTGGCTTTCTTCGAAACTTCGTTGAACCCGGATTTCGCGCTTGTTGCACGGGACAAGGAAAACCGGATTTTGGGGCTTGCAGGTTTCAAGACACGCGATGGTGCATTGGCCGGAGGCGGAATGTCAGACCTAGCAAAGGTCTATGGCTGGCTTGGGGCCATTTGGCGCGCCCTCATCCTCAGTATTTTGGAGCGCGAACTGAAACCCGGCGTGTTTCAGATGGATGGCATATTTGTGGCCGCGGGCTCGCGTGGCAAAGGGGTTGGTACTGCCTTGCTGGATGCCGTTAAGTGTGAAGCGCGGAAACAAAACATGTCAGTGGTTCAGCTTGACGTTATCGACACAAACCCCCGCGCCCGCGCTTTATATGAGCGCGAAGGATTTTGGCCTGTGGGGGAAGAAAAAACCGGGCCTTTAAGTTACGTGTTTGGTTTCAGCAGCGCGACCAAGATGTCTTGGATCGTTTTGCCTGATTAATCAAACGTCCCGGCCACGCGCCCCAGCAACATGAACGCCCGCGCGGTGCGGGTCTCACCCAACGCGCTCAGTTCTGCATCGCTTGCGGTGGGCTCGAACTCGGCCATCATCTTGTCGAAGCGGCGAAGAAAATGATGGGCGGCGTCGCGAAAAATGGGATCCTGTTTCATCCGCGCAGCTGTCAGCGCCAGCGAGGACCGGTCGCGTACACCCCCCAGCGAGGCGACAGCGCGACCCCGCGCGCCCTGCGCGAACTGACGCCAGATTTCGGGCCGGGCCATGTCAGGGCGCAGGTCGTCCATATAGATGCCTTCCTGGCTGAGCAGTGTAAGAACATCCTGCGAGGCTTGCACGATCTGCGCCGTCTTGCGGTCTTTCAGCGCCACGCGCAGGGCATTGAACCCTTCGGTGTCATTCTGAGTTTCCGGGAAGTTCAAGGCGCGGATAAAGATATCGGTGCTCAGCGGTGGCGCAATTTCTTCCGCAGATGTGCCCAGTTCAAGCGAGGTTTGAGCACCCGCAACGAGTGGTTTTGCAGGGGCGTAAGGGGGCGTTGTGCGCTTGGTCGAAAATGTTGCCAGCGCGCTTTCGGTTTTTCGCGTCGCGGCTGCGATCTCATCCAGTTTCTTTGCTACCGTAGGTTCGTAGGTGCTGGATGCGCGCTGCTGCTGCGCCACATAAGCCTGACGGATCGCATCAATCGCAGTTTGCAGCCGCGCGCTTTCCTCGCGCATCACGCGGCTGGCACGCATGGCAGTGGCCGCGACCCAGATCATCGCCACAGGCATGAAAACGGCCAGAAAGGTGACAACAAAACCACCGCTCTGCGCCTTATCTGGCAACACCAGAAAAACAACCGACACCACCAGCCAAATCAGGCTGAGCACCAGTGCGGCAATCTCAATCTCGGTGACAGACGGTGCCTTTGGGCGGTCATAGATGCCCAGCGAAGTCGGTCTTTCAGTTTCCGGGTCAGGTTTGGGCCCCGACATTACATGCGCTCCGGTCAGGCGTACTTGATACTCAGAATTTCATAAGAGCGCACGCCGCCAGGGGTGCGCACCTCGACACTGTCACCTTCGTCCTTGCCGATCAGGGCGCGGGCGATGGGGGATTTGATATTCAAAAGGCCGGCTTCGATATTGGCTTCATATTCACCGACGATCTGCCACGTCTTTTCTTCGTCGGTATCCTCGTCAACCAATGTAACCTTTGCGCCAAACTTGATCGCGCCAGACAGTTTTGCCGGGTCAATTACATCCGCCAGTGACAGGATACCTTCCAGTTCCTTGATGCGACCTTCGATAAACCCCTGCTTTTCGCGGGCTGAATGATATTCGGCGTTTTCTTTCAGGTCGCCAAGTTCTCGCGCCGATGCGATGGCTTCGATGATCGCAGGGCGTTCGACGGATTTGAGGTTCTTCAGCTCAGCTGCGAGTGCGGCATTGCCCGCAGGCGTCATCGGGATCTTTTCCATACTCTCTACGTCCACGCATAAACTGACTCGCCCCGCCGCACAGAAGCGTCGGGGCGAGTCCTAGGTTGACGATTACCTGACCCAAATACCACGTGAATTGCAAGGGGTGTCAGCAGGTGCAGCGATCAATTTGCAACATTGCGCCGCTGGGATTGTTTCGGGTGTGGCCTATGGCGATGGTCCGGTTGCCCACCCTTGCACCATCGCTTTGAAGGCGTGCAGAGCCACAGCATCTCAATCATATTGAACCACTTCAAACTCGATGCCGTTGTCATCCCTGAAATAGAACCGACGCCCCGGTTCGTAATCGGCATGATTATGGGGTTCGAACCCGGCCTTGCGCACCTTGGCCTCGGTTGCATCGATATCTTCGACCAGAACACCAACATGATTCAGCCCGCCGACGATATCGTAGCTGCTTTCGACCAATGGTTTCGGCGCATCTGGTTTGTAAAGCGCAAGATAGGTGTGGGCCGATCCGACATGCACCGTGTATCCGCCTGATATTGCGGGTCCTTCCCACCGTGTTTTCCAGCCAAAGACCTGCTGCATCCAGGCGGCCGAGGCCTGTGGGTCGCTGACAGTGAAATTGGTATGTTCAAGCGTTGCCATCATGGGATCTCCTTTTTTTGGCTTGTTTCGACTCACCGTAATTTCTAAACCTAACTTTAGGTCAAGGTATTTCTTCGAGGGCGACATGGCTGTTTCAGAAGGGTTGGCAATCGGGGCATTGGCCCGACGTACGGGGTTGGCCGTTTCAGCGATCCGGTATTACGAAGCACAGGGTTTGATTGCGCCCTGGCGCAATGCGGGTGGGCAGCGACGTTACCAGCGGGCGGATATCCGGCGGCTGAGTTTTGTCATGATCGCACAGCAGTTCGGCCTGACCTTGCCTGAAATTCGCGAGGTCTTGTCGGGCTTGCCGGGAAAGCGAACACCGACACCACAAGATTGGAAAGCCATAAGCGTGCGGTTGCGCACTCATCTGGACCAGCGAATCGATACCCTGATGCGATTGCGCGACAATCTGGACGGCTGCATCGGGTGTGGGTGCCTCAGCTTGCCGAAATGCAAGCTTTATAACCCCGATGACAGGGCAAAATCCCATGGTAGCGGCCCCAGATACCTGATGGGTGATGCACCAGAGGACTGATGTGTCGAATAGCGCCCTTGTTACGCCGTGTTTCGATTGACCAAAGTCTTACTGACCATGTAATCAGCCGTGAAACAAAATTGCGCAGATCCTGCAGTGACAGCGCCAATTCCGAAAGTAAGCTAGGGAGCCCGCGATGGCCGAGATTGAACGCGAAGCAATGGAATATGACGTGGTGATCGTAGGCGCAGGTCCTGCGGGCCTGTCGGCGGCCATTCGTCTGAAACAGCTGGATGCGGATCTGAACGTTGTCGTTCTGGAAAAGGGCTCGGAAGTGGGCGCTCATATCCTGTCTGGCGCAGTTCTCGATCCCTGCGGGCTGGATGCTTTGATCCCGGATTGGAATGCTAAGGGTGCTCCGCTGAACGTGCCGGTGCATGAAGACAATTTCTACATGCTGGGCGAGGCAGGTAAAATCCGCATCCCCAACTTCCCGATGCCGCCGCTGATGAACAACCATGGCAACTACATCGTTTCGATGGGCAATGTTTGCCGCTGGATGGCCGAGCAGGCCGAGGAACTGGGCGTGGAAATCTTCCCCGGCATGGCCTGTTCCGAACTGGTTTACGGCGATAACGGTGAAGTCAAAGGCGTAGTGGCTGGTGTCTTTGGTCTGGAAGCGGACGGCTCTTATGGCCCCAACACCGAGCCGGGTATGGAATTGCACGGCAAATACGTTTTCCTGTCGGAAGGTGTGCGCGGCTCACTGTCCAAGGAAGTCATCGCCAAATACGACTTGTCTGCCGGCAAAGAGCCGCAGAAATACGGCGTCGGCATGAAAGAGATCTGGGAGATCGATCCGGCAAAGCACAAGGAAGGTACGGTCACGCACACAATGGGCTGGCCTCTGGGCGGCAACGCAGGCGGCGGGTCGTTCATCTATCATCTTGAAAACAATCAGGTCTATGTCGGCTTTGTGGTTCACCTGAACTACAAGAACCCGCACCTGTACCCCTACATGGAATTCCAGCGCTTCAAGCATCACCCGATGGTGGCCGAGCTGCTGAAAGGCGGCAAGCGCGTGGCTTACGGTGCCCGTGCGATCACCGAAGGCGGCCTTCAATCGATGCCCAAGCTGGTGGCACCGGGCGTGGCGCTGCTGGGCTGTTCTGCGGGCATGGTCAACGTGCCGCGCATCAAGGGCAACCACAACGCGATGCTGTCGGGCAAGGCCGCGGCTGAGGCTGCTTATGACGCGATCAAGGCTGACCGTTCAGGCGATGAGCTGACCGCTTACGAGGCCGATGTCCGCAATGGCGCAATTGGCAAGGACCTGAAGAAGGTGCGCAACGTCAAGCCGATGTGGTCCAAGTGGGGCATGATCCCTTCGCTGGTGCTGGGTGGTCTGGACATGTGGACCAACACATTGGGCTTTTCGCTCTTTGGTACGCTGGGACATGGCAAGAACGATGCCCAGTCGACCGAGGAAGCCAGCAAGCACAAGCCGATCAATTATCCCAAGCCCGATGGCACGCTGTCCTTTGACCGTCTGACCAACGTGTCCTTTGCGGCAACCAATCACGAGGAAAGCCAGCCCTGCCACCTGCGCCTGACGGACCCGGATATCCCGGTCAAGGTCAACCTGCCCAAGTTCGACGAACCGGCGCAGCGCTATTGCCCGGCAGGCGTGTACGAAATGGTCGAGGATGACAACGGTCCGCGATTCGTCATCAACTTCCAGAACTGCGTTCACTGCAAAACCTGCGACATCAAGGATCCAAGCCAGAATATCACTTGGACCACACCGCAGGGGGGCGACGGACCAAACTATCCGAACATGTAAGCAAAAAACCGGCAATGGCAGGGTCGTGAAGGCTCTGCCATTGCCTCTTGCCGACCGAAGCCCTAGCTTAACCGTCAGTCAACGATAGTAAGGCAGGATTTCGGTGGTTTCCCTGGTTCGTCGCGCGGCATTGTCCGTGCTGCTCATGTCGTCGGTCGCAGTTCCGGCCTATTCGGATTCGGGTGCCGGTTCATATCTGGCCGGGCGTCAGGCGATCTACGAAAGCGACTATTCTGCGGCGGAAAGATACTACGCCCAGGCTCTCAGGTTTGATCCGGAAAACGCGCTGCTCTTGGAAAGCGTTGTTGTCGCCCGCCTTGCGCTGGGGGAAATTGCCCGTGCTTTGCCTGTTGCAAAGCAGATCGAGGAAGCCAACCTTCCCAGTCAGGCCGCGCGCATGGCGATTTCGGCCAATTTGATTGCTGACGGCAAGTTTGACGAACTTCTGGCGCGTGACCCTGAAACGCAGGGGATCGGTCCTTTAGTTGATGGACTGATGATCGCATGGGCCCATCTGGGGCAAGGTGAAATGACAAAGGCCATGGAGCAGTTCGATGCCGTGGCCACGCAGGAAGGCCTCAGGGAATTTGCGCTGTATCACAAAGCCATGGCATTGGCCTCTATCGGCGATTTCGAAGGTGCCGAGGTGATATTTGCGGATAATAACGACGCGGTTGCGCGGTTCTCGCGTCGGGCCGCGCTGGCCCGTACAGAGGTGCTGTCACAGCTGGATCGCAACGAAGACGCCATTCGATTTCTGGACGATGTGTTTGTTTCCGGTAGCGATCCGACCATTGAAGCCTATACCGGCCAATTGACCGCGGGCGAGACGCTTCCGTTCACCCATGCGGGCTCTGCGCTGGATGGCATGGCGGAAATATTCTTTACCGTTGGTGCCGCATTGAACAGCGAGGCTTCGGCTGACTACGTCCTGCTTTACGCGCGACTGGCGAGCTTTCTGCGCCCTGACCACGTGGACGCCATTCTGCTGAGCGCGGAATTGCTGGACAAGCTGCAACAGTATGATCTGGCTGTTGCCGCCTATCGTATGGTCCCGGCAGGCAGCAATGACCACCATGCCGCAGAACTTGGACGGGCCGAAATCCTGGATAAATCCGGAAAAACCGATGCGGCCATCGAAGTTCTGCAAAACCTAGCGCTGCAAAACCCTGATTTGCCCAGCGTGCATGTTTCTCTGGCAGATCTTCAGCGTCGTCAGGAAAACTATGCGGCTGCGGTTGCCTCTTATGACACTGCGATTGCTTTGACGGACAGTCAGGCAGGTGGGAATTGGTTCCTGCACTACGCGCGCGGCATAAGCCACGAGCGGCTGAAGCAATGGGATCAGGCTGAAACCGATTTCCGCCGGGCGCTGGAGTTGAATCCGGATCAGCCGCAGGTGCTGAACTACTTGGGCTATTCTTTGGTAGAACGGAAAGAAAAGCTGGATGAAGCGCTGGACATGATCCAACGCGCGGTCGAAGCCCGCCCGGATAGCGGCTACATCGTGGACAGTCTGGGTTGGGTTCTGTTCCGTCTGGGTCGTTACGAAGAAGCGGTCGAGCATATGGAGCGCGCGGTCGAGCTGATGCCTGTTGATCCGGTCGTCAATGATCATCTGGGGGATGTCTATTGGGCTGTTGGACGTGCGCGCGAGGCCGAGTTCCAATGGAAGCGGGCGCTGTCCTTTGTTGACCCCGAAGACACAGATGGCGAGGCTGACCCAGATCGCATTCGACGCAAGATCGAGGTCGGACTAAGTGCCGTTCTGGCCGAAGAAGGTGCGGAACCTTTGAAAGTCGCAAATGGAAATTAAGGCGTTTGCGCCCGCCAAGATCAACCTGACCCTGCATGTGACCGGACGTCGTAAGGACGGTTATCACCTGTTGGATTCGTTAGTGGTTTTTGCTGATCTCGGCGATCAGTTGACATTCACACCCGGCCCCGAGCTGACTATGGACGTGAGTGGGGAGTTTGCTGAAGGCGTGCCCATGGACAGCCGTAACCTGGTCTGGAAAGCGGCCGAAGGTGTCGGTTGGACCGGGCATATCGACCTAACCAAATCTCTGCCCCACGGAGCAGGTATTGGGGGTGGGTCATCGGATGCGGCCGCCACGCTGAATATGCTGGGCGGTCTGGGCCGTGACATCCCGCCTGACCTGCCGTTGTCACTGGGGGCAGATGTGCCCGTTTGTCTCGAAAACCGGGCGATCAGAATGCAAGGCATTGGCGATCGTTTGGCGGCGGTAAACCTTCCGAACCTACCCGCACTGTTGGTCAACCCGAATGTGCCGGTGCCGACAGGAGCCGTTTTCAACGCGCTGGCGTCCCGAGACAATCCGCCGATGCCTGAGCTGGTCCCTGATTTTGAAGACGCTGAAGCCTGTGCCCTGTGGTTGCGTGGTCAACGCAATGACTTGCAGGTACCTGCCATGGTCGTTGCACGTGAGATCGAGCAGGTTCTGGACGAGTTGAACATGACCAGTCGTGTCCTTGTGACGCGTATGTCGGGGTCAGGATCAACCTGTTTTGCCCTATATCCCACAATGAAAGACGCGCATTTCGCGGCCTATGAGATCGGTGCGGCGCATCCTGACTGGTGGTGCCGTGCGACGCAGCTTAACTAAGGCGCGAGACCACGTAATCGGCCAGTTCGCGCAGCAGGCTGCGAATTTCATGATCGGGCAGAACATCCAAAGATGCCTTTGCCTTATTCGCCCAGCCCAAAGCGTCCTGCCGGGTTTTTTCCAGCGTTGCGTATTTGTCCATCAAACCCAGCGCATGATCCAGATCACCGTCCTGTTGGCGGCCTTTTTCGATCGTACGCTCCCAGAAAGCGCGTTCTTCGGGCGTGGCCTGTGCAACAGCCTTGATGACAGGCAGGGTCAGCTTTCGTTCGCGGAAATCATCGCCCACATTCTTGCCGGTTGTCTTGCTGTCCCCTTGATAATCCAGCAGGTCGTCTGCAATCTGGAATGCGATCCCCAATGCGTCACCATAATCGAACAGGGCCTTGATCTGTTCTTCCGATGCACCGGCGATCACGCCGCCCACCTCGGTCGCAGCTGAAAACAAAGCTGCCGTCTTGCCGCGCACGACCTGTAGGTAAACGCTTTCATCTGTCCGCAGGTCGGTTGCTGCGGTCATTTGCAGCACCTCGCCTTCGGCGATGGTTGCTGAGGCATTGGCCAAGATATCCAGAACCCGCAGCGAACCCGTTTCGACCATCAATTGGAAGCTGCGAGAAAACAGGTAATCACCGACCAGCACACTGGATTTATTGCCCCAAAGTAGATTTGCGGTCGGGCGTCCGCGCCGCTGCGCGCTCTCATCCACAACGTCGTCGTGCAGAAGGGTAGCGGTATGGATGAACTCGACCGTGGCAGCAAGGCGTACATGGTGCTCGCCCGAATAGCCAAACAGCCGCGCCGCTGCCAATGTCAGCATCGGGCGCAGGCGCTTTCCGCCCGCCTCGACCAGATGCTGGGTCACTTCGGGGATACGTGGGGCATGGTCCGACGCCATCCGGGTGCGGATCAACGTGTTCACAGCCTCCATTTCACCCGCCAATATATCAGCGAGGCGCTCATGCGGTTTTGAGATCATGCCGACGGTCATCATTCTCCTGATACAAGGCTCGACTTCCGCCCCGCCTTGCCCTTACATCCATCCCCATGAAAGAACTATTGCGCAGTACCGATCCGACGATCCTGGCCTTTGCATCCGCTCTCCTTGAAGGCGAGGATATAGACTGCTTTCAGATGGACGTAAATATGAGCATCCTCGAAGGTGGGATCGGAATCTTTCCCCGCCGACTGATGGTTCGCGCCGAAGACCTGACCCGTGCTGAACGTGTGATGCGCGACAATGAAATTCCGCTGGGCCGATGACCCGGTTTTCCGATAGCGAACTCAGCTGCAATGATTTCTTGGGGGGCAGGGTTCGATTGCTGCAACCTCGGTCGGGTTATCGTGCCGGGGTCGACCCGGTATTGCTTGCCGCATCCGTTCCGGCCAGCGCAGGTCAGTCCGTGTTGGAACTGGGGTGCGGCGCAGGGGCTGCCATTCTTTGCTTGTCCTCCCGAGTGCCCGGTCTGCACCTGACAGGTATCGAGCTACAGCCTTCCTATGCGGAATTGGCCCGCAGAAATGCGGAAATCAACCGGATAGAGCTGGAAGTTGTCCAAGCTGATCTGACCGCTTTGCCTGAGGCGTTTCGGCAGCGCCAGTTCGATCACGTCATTGCGAATCCGCCCTATTATCGGGCGGGGGCGCACAGCCCTGCAAAGGATGCGGGACGAAGTGTGGCCCTGAGCGAAGACACCCAGTTGGCCGACTGGGTTGCAGTGGCTGCCAGACGCCTTGCGCCAAAAGGGTACCTGCACATGATCCAGAAAGCCGATCGACTGCCCGACATGCTGGCAGCGTGCCAGGGGTTTCTGGGATCGGTAGAGTTGTTGCCGCTAAGCCCACGGACAGGGCGAGAGGCTGAGCTGATCATTCTGCGCGCCCGCAAAGGAGGGCGTGCGGCATTTCGCCTCCACCCACCTTTGATTGTGCACACGGGTGAACGTCACGAAAAAGACGGCGAAAGCTATACGGATGCAGTTTCGGCCGTGCTCCGGAAGGCCGCTGCCCTGCCCGGGTTTTGACGACGACCGGCAATGTCCAGCCGATTTTGTCGGATTTGTTTTAGATTCTGTGCGTCTGCAGCGTGACAGGGTGGAAACGATGTGATCAACTTCTTACGTGACATTCAGACACGTATAAAAGGAGGATCGCAATGAGCGTGAGCGCACATCTGACAGAACTGAAGAAAAAGCACGAATCTCTCGGTCTAGAAGTAGAACAAGCCCAACGCTCGCCAGGCATCGATGATCTCCACATCGCCCAGCTGAAGAAACAGAAGCTCAAGCTGAAGGAAGAGATCGAGCGACTGTCTGCTTAAGATTTCAAACTGGATCGGGCCGCGATCAAGGCCCCACCGGTAATCAGAAAGGCCGCGATCGCCAGCCCCCAGGATGGGGCAGCGATCCCGGCCATCACCAAAGCAAGTGTCGACAATAACGGGGCCGCGTAAGATGAGGTTCCGAGCATTTGAATATCGCCCTGCTTTACCCCGATATCCCAGATATAAAAGGCCAGTCCAACGGGCCCGAGGCCAAGCGCCAGTACAGAAACCCACCCCAGTGTCGTGTTAGGCAGCACGGCGTCTTCTATAGCCAGATGCAGCAGACCCGAAGCCAACGCAGCCATCAGACAAAAGACCGCAACCGAACTGGTCGGTGTACCCCCCAATTTGCGCGACAGAACCGAATAGCCTGACCATGTCAGGGCGCAAAGCAAGGCCAATGCATACCCGGGTAGATGTTGCGCCTGAAAACCGGCGCTTCCGCCTCCGGTGATGATCAAAGCAGCCCCAGCAAAGCCAAGGCATGCCCCAACCAGATGACCAGCGCGAAGCCGTTCGCCCGGCAGCAGGCCGGAAAACAGAACGATAAGAAGGGGCCAGAGATAGGCAATAAGTCCGGCCTCGGCCGCAGGGGCCATACGCAGGGCCGAAAAATACAATGCGTGGTACCCGAACAGACCCAATGAACCGAACAGGTAGGTCGTCCAGGGGACTTGTTTCAACCCGCTAAACCCACCGGTTGCTGCTGTCCAGATCAACCCAAGCGCCCCACCAATCGAAAAGCAAATCGTGTTCAACAGCAAAGGTGGTGTGGGTGCAGAGCCGACGGTCAAAAGTGCCAGCAAAGCCCATAATAGTACGGCCCCAAAGCCGATGGCTGTTGCGCGCGTTTTGGTCATGATCCGGAAACCTCTTCGATCGGAATAATGTCGAACTCATCCGAAATATGCGCGGTCTTTTCAATCTCGGTCAGGAACCAATCCCGAAAGGCTGCGATCTGAGGACGTTTCTCGGCCCCCGGAAGGCACAGGAACCGGAACCGGCCCTGTGTTTCCAGCGCGACCTTGAAGGGGGCAACCAGCCGACCCTCGGTCAAGTCCTTGAGGATCATGGCGCGCCGTCCAAGGGCGACACCAACACCGGCGACAGCGGCGTCAATCGCGTGATCTGCGTTGGAAAAATGCGCCCCATGAGTGGGGGTGAAATCGATACCCATTGCGCGGAACCAGGCAGGCCAGTCGCAGGGTGGGGTCAGAAAGTTGATCGAATCGTCATGGATCAACGGTGCGTTGCGCAGGCTGTCTGGCGTGGTGAATTGTTCTGCCAGCTCCGGGGTCATGACCGGGGTCAGCCATTCCTTTCTGACAGGAACGGAATACAGCCCGTCATCGGCCGAGTTCCCGAACCGGATGGCGACGTCCACATCGTCCCGCTCCAGATCCATGTTGCGCAACGTGGCCGAGAATTTCAGATCGATTTCCGGATGCGCACGGGCAAACTCGTAAAGGCGAGGCGCCAGCCACTTTGCGGTCAGCGCCGGACCTGCGGTGACGGTCAGTCCGGTGTCATCCTCCTGCCTGCGTACGGCACGCCACGCGGCTTGCAAGGTGGCAAAGCCTTCTGCCGCGCCGGGGGCCAGGGCGCGGCCCGCATCGGTCAGTTCCACAGCGCGGTTCAGACGGCGGAACAGAGGGCGGCCCAGATGCTCCTCAAGCGATTTGATCTGAAAGGACAGGGCCGCTGGCGTCACGTGCAGCTCTTCCGCCGCTTTCGCGAAGGACATGTGCCGGGCCGCGGCATCAAAAGCCCGAAGCGCGGTAAGTGGGGGCAGATAATCACTCATAGCCAAGAAATTCTTAACTGAAGGTTCAGGAAACTTCGTTTGTCACGGCTTTAGGTGACCTTCATATTCACATCAGGTCAAGCAAAACTGAATTGAAAGGCGGCTGCCATGATCGAGATGACAACAAATCCCGCCGCCCAAGTGGCGATCCTGCGCGCTCATGAAGAGCGTGGCAAGGTGGTCCGGCAGATGTGGAATTGGGTATTGGGTTCCCGCTGATCGCAGCGCGCGCGATCTTACGGGATAAGGATGGGCCGGCCCTAATGGACCGGCCCGTTTTCACAATTCTGATTGCAGATCAGACGAAGAACTGGGCGCCGTTGGCCGAGATGGTCGAGCCGTTGATGAACTGAGATTCGTCCGAGGCCAGGAAGGTCACGCAGCGTGCAATCTCTTCTGGTTCGCCCAGACGACCGGCGGGGATCTGGCCAATAATCGATTCGCGTACCTTTTCGGGCACCGCCATCACCATCTCGGTTGCAATATAACCGGGGCAGATCGCGTTGGCCGTGATGCCTGCCCGCGCGCCTTCCTGCGCCAGAGATTTAACGATGCCCAGATCGCCCGCCTTGGTCGCAGCATAGTTCACCTGAGCGAACTGACCTTTCTGGCCGTTGATCGAGCTGATGACGATGACACGGCCAAATTTGCGCTCGCGCATGCCGGGCCAGACAGGGTGCACAGTGTTGAATACGCCGGTCAGGTTGGTGTCGATCACGTCTTTCCACTGATCGGGTGTCATTTTGTGGAAAGGTGCATCACGGGTGATGCCTGCGTTGGCGACAACGACATCGATGGGGCCAACCTCGGCCTCGACCTTTTCGATGCCCGCTTTGGATTCGTCATAATCGGCGACGTTCCACTTGTAGGTCTTGATGCCGGTTTCTTCGGTGAATTTCGCGGCGGCTTCGTCATTCCCTGCATAGGTGGCCGCAACGTTGTATCCTTCGGCTTTGAGCGCCTTGGAAATTGCTGCGCCAATGCCGCGGGAACCGCCGGTAACGAGTGCTGTACGTGCCATTTAGGACTCCTCCAATTTTAGTCGCCTTGGTAATGCTGTTACTTTGAGAGATGTTTGTGCGCAATATTGTTTCGTCATTAAGGTGTTTATTTCGGATGGCAATATCGTCGCATCTAAGGGGTACGACCCCAGTGTAACAAAAAAGGGCGTCCCATGGACGCCCTTTTCTATTTGGTTATTGGCGCACTTAGTCGCGCTCCACACACAGGGCGACACCCATGCCGCCGCCGATGCACAAGGTGGCCAGACCTTTCTTTGCGTCGCGGCGCTTCATTTCGAACAGCAGCGTGTTCAGAACGCGGCAACCTGATGCGCCGATTGGGTGGCCGATGGCAATTGCGCCGCCGTTCACGTTCACAATCGACGGATCCCAGCCCATGTCTTTGTTCACTGCGCAGGCCTGCGCGGCAAAGGCTTCGTTGGCTTCAACCAGGTCCAGATCGTCGACGGACCAACCCGCTTTTTCCAATGCCTTGCGCGAAGCGTAGATCGGGCCAACGCCCATGATCGACGGGTCCAGCCCGGCAGTTGCGTAGGACGCGATGCGCGCCAAAGGTTCGATTCCGCGCTTCTCTGCGTTTTGAGCTGACATCAGCAGGGTTGCGGCCGCGCCGTCGTTCAGGCCCGAAGCGTTTGCAGCAGTGACCGATCCGTCCTTGGTAAAGGCGGGGCGCAGCTTTGCCATGGCTTCCATTGTAGCGCCGTGGCGGATGTATTCGTCCTTGTCCATCACGATGTCACCCTTGCGGGTCTTGATGGTGAAGGGCACGATTTCGTCGACAAATTTGCCAGCTTTTTGCGCCGCCTCGGCCTTGTTCTGCGAAGCAACAGCGAATTCATCCTGCATGTCGCGGCTGATCTGCCATTTCTCGGCAACATTTTCCGCCGTCTGACCCATGTGATAACCGTTGAAGGCATCCCACAGACCATCGCGGATCATGGTGTCGATATACTTCATATCGCCCATCTTGTGACCGGCGCGCAGGGCAGCTGCGTGGGGCGACAGGGTCATGTTCTCTTGGCCACCAGCGGCGACGATGTCGGCATCGCCGAGTTGGATGTGCTGAGCGCCCAATGCGACCGCACGCAGGCCTGAGCCGCAAACCTGGTTGATGCCCCAGGCGGCACTTTCTTGCGGCAAACCAGCGTTGATATGCGCCTGCCGAGCCGGGTTCTGCCCCTGAGCCGCAGTCAGCACCTGACCCAAGATGGTTTCGCTGACTTCGCCTTTTTCAATCCCGGCGCGCTCAACAACTGCTTCCAGGACGGCCGCGCCCAGATCATGTGCGGGGGTGTTCGCAAACGAACCACTAAAGCTGCCGACACCTGTTCGTGCGGCGGATGCGATTACTACGTTGGTCATATGATCAGTCCTTTACCGTCATTGTCTGGCGGAATGTCTGACGGCGCAGGCCGAGAGTTTCCCTCTCGAAACAAGAGCGCCCCGTTATCCCCCGCTCAAGTACTTCTGCAATAGCGTAATGCTGCACTTGCAGCAACGGGCAGCTTGTCTCAGCTTGGGAAATGGCGGAAAAATGTCGATCACCCACGGGTCAACTTGCTGTTTTTGAAATTTTTTCCTGTTTCCACTGGGGCGAAACACTGGGCGCGCCAAACAAAAAGCCCTGCATGCAATCCACGCCAAATTCAAGCAAAAATGCCGCATCCTTCTGAGTTTCGACCGATTCGGCAGTGACCAGAATTTCAAACTCACGCGCTACGGCAATCAGGGCCCGCACCAAAGCCTGGTTGTCGGGGCTGTTGCTGATGCCCCTGATAAACTGACCGTCGATCTTGGCGGCGTCGAACAGAAACTCGCGAAAGTGGCGGAAACTGAAGTTGCTGGCACCAAAGTCGTCCAGCGCAAAGGCGATGCCGCGATCCTGTAGGCGGTCCATGAAGTCGACCACCAATTCCGGCACCTGCATAGCAGAACTTTCGGAGATTTCTAGGATCAGCCGTTCGCCCAGTTGCGGATCCCGTTTCAGAAACCGGTCCAGTATACCGGACCAGTTGGAATAACCGATCGAGCGGGCGGACATGTTGATCGACAGGCGGATCTGGGGGTTGTTCACCAACGTGCGCAGACCAAGTTCCAACGCAACGCAGTCGAGATCACGTCCGATCGGAGTGTTTTCAACCTGTGGCATGAACTCGCGCGCGGGGATAACGCGCCCTGTTTCATCCAATACACGAATGAAGCCTTCGTAAAACGCGATGTCATGCGGCGGGTGCGCCTGAACAACCGGCTGAAAGGCCAACCGACATTGCTTGTGCTTCACAGCATCGGTTGCCATCTGAACCACCGAACGATCCCGTGTTGACACTGCTGCATTCAAAGGGGTGTCCAACCCTTCGGGAAGATTGGTGAGCTTTTTGTTTCCCATAGGCGCAGATTCCCGTGTGTCCGGAACAGGTGTTTTGACACAGTTTCGGGGCAAACAGATGAATCTGCGGTTAAAGCGTCAGATGAAGTTGCTTATTGCGGTTTTCAGCGCGCGGAGTGCCCGGCACGGGCCAGCGACGCCGCGGCTCCGAGAAGGGCTCCTGTCGCACCCAGAATCATCAGGACAAAACCCAATGCGATCAGAGTGCCAACAAAGCTGCCGAGCGCGGCAAGCATGGCCAGCAACAGGCCAAACAACCCCACGAAGGTTGAAATGGTTGCCAAACGTTTCATGCCGCCCCTCGCTCATCTATGCGCCACATTCAATCACTGATATGGCGTGCAAAGACCGGAGTTCAAGTCTAGCGGGGCCTGACGGCTGTATCAGGCCTGTTCTGCCTGTCCTTTGGGCAGGATCTTGTCGACCTGCTCAAAACCGGGCGTTCCCCGGTCCTCGGGATGGCGAGCCAGGTGCTTGGCTTTTATCTGTTCCGAGTTGTCGCGGCTGCCGTCGTGGCTGTACCCCGGAGGCGCGAAACAATAGGCCAGACGTTGCCGTAGTGTCAGGCCGGGCTGCGTGGCGTCGTGCCAGATGCCGACCCATTCGTGAAACGCAACGCGCAAAGGGTTGAAGGTGCCGATATTGTGAACCAGCCCGTAATCGACCCGATCGTTTTCCTGTTCAGGCACAAATGTCCCGAACATCTTGTCCCAGATGATGAAAACTCCGGCGTAATTGCAATCCAGATACCGTGCGTTCCGGCCGTGATGCGCGCGATGATGGCTGGGGGTATTCATGACCGCTTCGAACCATCGGGGCATCTTGCCGATGGCCTCGGTGTGAATCCAGAACTGATAGATCAGGTTCAATCCACCGACGAACAGAACCATGGCCGGATGGAAACCCAGCAGGATCAGCGGCGCGCGAACGACCATCATGAACGTAAAGGTATAGGTCCAAGTCTGCCGCAGAGCTGTGGTCAGATTGTAGTGCTGTGAACTGTGGTGGTTGACATGGCTGGCCCAGACCCAGCGAATGCGATGCCCAAAACGGTGTACCCAGTAATAGCGAAGATCATCCAGGACAAAGCACAGAATGATAATGGGAATTGACGTGCCCAGGTCCAAAGGAGTGATCTGCCACAGCCACATGAAAAACGCATAGGCAATAAAGCCCAGCAAAAAGCCCGACGCGATGTTCCCGGCCCCCATGATCAGCGAGGTTACAGCATCGCGCGTTTCATACCGCCCGCCTTTGCCTTTGACTGCGATCCACAGGAATTCTGCCAGAATAGCAGCGATGAAAAACGGGACGGCCCATTGCACCGCATCGGGAAAGCTTACCTGGTCTGTCATGCGGGCCTCATCAAGTGTTGCCAGTGCTGGCGTTCGGTCTGGTCAAGGTGAAGAGTCGCGCGCGGGGTGCTGAAGTCGTGAAACCGAACTTCGATGCCATTGGCGGTCTCAAACCAGTCGAAGTCCTGGAGATGCCGCGCTACTGTGTCGGCGCCGAAGGACCAGATCAACCCAGCCCCGTTCTGGGTTCTTACCAGCGCCGCGTGACCGTCATGGGCGATTGTCACGTCGATCACCGTGTCTTCAGGGAAATGCCGCAGCCACTGGCGTGGCGCCGTGTCTGGCGTCAGCACGTGCAACCGCGACTTGCCTGTCAGATGCAACAATACCGTAATCCCGGCTATGCCTCCAACGACCAACACCAATAGAATTTCCAGCGGCATTCCATCCTCCTGAGCGCAGAGTGCAAAGGAGGATGGAAACTGTCAAAGGTGGCGTGACGTCAGCTGTGTTGCAAAATCAAGGCTCTGATCGCAGCCATTCGAGAAGCAGGAATACTAGTCGGAGATCGCGTAGGTTACTGGATCTCCCTTTCCCTTCTTGCGTACATCTTTGGCGGTAGCAGCATCAGCGGCTATCCAGAAATCACCCGCCATCGCGGCAATTCCTTCAATTGATTTCATAAAAATATCCTCCGGGTTGAATGCCCGAAGGATATCGCGATTCACTGAACTCGCTGACTATAAGGCTATTTCCTCAGCTTTCTGCGCCAACAAGCGTCGACACGATCGCCTTCGCGCTGTCCGAATTCCATTCGGCGTCGCCGATCAACCGCGCGATTTCCTGACCTTCGGGATTCAGAATGACCGTGATGGGCAATGCGATGATACCGAATTCGCGCGCGGCAGCCGAGCTGAGGTCCTGGTGACGCGGCAGGTTGGATATGCCATTTTCTTCGAAGAACTTCTTGATCCCTGCTGGTGAGTTGCGGCCTGTGGCAAGGGTCAGAACCTGAAACTTGTCCCCCCCGAACTCGTCCTGCAACTCGGCGATCTGAGGCATTTCTTTGCGGCAGGGGGCGCACCAGGTGGCCCAGAAGTTCAGCAGAACATACTTGCCCTCATAATCGGCCAGCGTGCCGACACCCCCGTCATCTTCCAGCTGAAACTCGATCACTTTTGCCGGTTTGGGTTCTTCATGCAGGATAAGGCGCTTCAGACTGCCTTCCCGTAAGGGGCCCAGTGTCGCGGCATCGGTTGCCAAAGCGGCATTTGCACCTAGCGCAAGGGCCATATAAAGGGGGATCAAACGAAATAGGCGCATATCAACTCCGGGTTTTCTTACATGACCGATCAATCCTCGAACCAGATGTGGGGCGGCCGCTTTGCCGCCGGTCCAGACGCGATCATGGAGGCGATCAACGCCTCGATCGGGTTCGATCAGCGGATGGCAGCCCAGGACATCGAAGGCTCGCGCGCCCATGCGGCCATGTTGGCTGCTACAGGCGTCATAAGTGATAGTGATGCTGAAGCCATTCGGGAAGGGCTGCTCACCGTTTTGTCAGAAATCCAGAGCGGCACGTTTCAGTTTTCAACTGCGTTGGAAGACATACACATGAATGTCGAGGCGCGGCTGAAAGAGATCATCGGCGAGCCTGCTGGCCGTTTGCACACAGGGCGTTCGCGCAATGATCAGGTGGCGACGGATTTCAAACTGTGGGTCCGGGATCAGCTAGACGCGGCTGAAACTGGTCTGCTGGCTCTGATTCGCGCGCTTTTGGCACAGGCCGAAGCAGGCGCCGATTGGGTCATGCCCGGCTTCACCCACCTGCAAACTGCGCAACCCGTAACATGGGGCCACCACATGATGGCCTATGTCGAGATGTTCGGCCGCGACCTGAGCCGAGTCCGCGACGCCCGTGCCCGAATGAACGAATCCCCGTTGGGGGCCGCCGCACTGGCGGGTACATCTTTCCCCATTGATCGCCATATGACGGCGCAGGCGTTGGGCTTTGATCGCCCCGCCGCCAACTCGCTGGATGCCGTCAGCGACCGCGATTTCGCGCTGGAGTTCCTGTCGACCGCCTCGATCTGCGCTGTGCACCTGTCGCGCTTTGCCGAGGAGCTGGTGATTTGGTCGTCGGCCCAGTTCCGTTTCGTGTCCCTGTCCGACCGGTTTTCGACCGGCTCGTCGATCATGCCGCAGAAAAAGAACCCGGATGCAGCCGAACTGATCCGCGCCAAGGTTGGGCGTATCTATGGGGCCAATACCGCGCTGATGATGGTGATGAAGGGCCTGCCGCTGACCTATTCAAAGGACATGCAGGAGGACAAGGAACAGGTCTTTGATGCCGCCGACAACTGGATGCTGGCACTGGCTGCGATGGAAGGGATGGTCAAGGACATGACCGCCAACCGCGACAGCCTTGCCGCCGCCGCCGGCTCGGGTTTCTCGACCGCTACGGATCTGGCCGACTGGCTGGTGCGGGTGCTGGGCCTGCCGTTCCGGGATGCGCATCACGTCACCGGATCACTGGTGGCCATGGCCGAAGGCAAGGATTGTGATCTGCCCGACCTGACGCTGGATGATATGCAATCGGTCCATGGTGATATCTCGGATGATGTCTACTCTGTCCTTGGCGTCGACAATTCGGTAAACTCGCGGCAGTCCTACGGTGGTACCGCCCCCGATCAGGTGCGGGCCCAGATCGAACGATGGAAGGCAATGGTATGACAACCGCGCTACGTGCGATCCTGATTGCGGTTTCCGGTCTGGTGCTGGCCGGGTGCGGGGCTGATGGCGAGCCTGATCAACCAACTGCCCCTCAACCCACGGTCAGTGCCACCATTGGGGTTGGATCAAGCGGCGCGTATGTTGGCGGGGGTGTCGGCCTAAGCCGCGGACCGCTGGGCATTTATCTTGGATTCTGATCCTTTTGAATGTTGCGCCCATGGTCCCGGCACCTCATGTTGGGTCCACGTATCGATTACCTGTCACACAAAGAAATGGTATTGAAATGAGAGTTCTGGGATTGGTTTGTGCACTTGTTGTTTTGGCGGCTTGCGAGCCTTCGTCAGCGCGACGCCCGGAACCTGCGGCCGAACCAAAACAATCGGGCACCGGCATTTCTATCTCGGGCTATGGCCGAGTTGGTGTTTCAACGCAAAACTAAACCGGGACCAAGGATACAGAATCCATTGATCCGAAGTCCTTTTATGGTCTAAGCGCGCAAGCATGGATCACTTTTTGTACCGCGACGGCGCGCTTTACGCCGAGGATGTCCCCGTCTCCGAAATCGCAGCCGCGGTTGGAACACCGTTCTACGTCTATTCCACGGCTACATTGCTGCGGCATTTCAAGCTGTTCGATGACGCGTTGGACGGCACCGATCATCTGGTCTGCTACGCGATGAAGGCGGCCAGCAATCAGGCGATCCTTAAGACATTGGCCCAAGCAGGTGCGGGGATGGACGTGGTCTCGGGCGGAGAATATCTGCGGGCGAAGGCGGCTGGTGTTCCCGGTGACAAGATCGTGTTCTCAGGTGTGGGGAAAACAGCGGACGAGATACGCATGGCGCTGAGCGGCGGCCTTCGCCAGTTCAATGTCGAATCCGAGCCCGAAATGGAAGTGATCAACGCCATTGCGCTTGAGCTTGGCGTGATCGCGCCGATTACCGTCAGGGTGAACCCGGATGTTGATGCCAGGACGCATGCCAAGATTGCCACGGGCAAGTCCGAGAACAAGTTTGGCATTCCGATTGCCCGCGCCTCGGAAGTTTATGCTCACGCCGCCGACCTGCCGGGGCTGGAGGTGATCGGCATCGACGTTCACATCGGCTCGCAACTGACCGAACTTGAACCGTATGAGTTGGCCTACACAAAGGTGGCCGAGCTGACCGAGCGCCTCCGCTCTGAAGGTCACAACATTAGGCGCCTCGACCTGGGCGGTGGTTTGGGCATTCCATACACCCGGTCGAACGACGCACCGCCCTTGCCGATTGAATATGGTGCGCTGGTCAAGAAAACACTGGGCCATCTGGGCTGTGAGATCGAGATTGAGCCGGGCCGCCTGATCGCGGGCAATGCCGGGATAATGGTCAGCAAGGTCATCTATGTGAAATCAGGCGAAGGTCGCGACTTTTTGATCCTTGATGGGGCGATGAATGACCTGATCCGGCCTGCAATGTACGAAGCGTACCACGATATCATAGCGGTGCAGGAACCGGCGGCTGGCGTGGAACAGCAAGCCTATGACATCGTAGGCCCGGTCTGCGAATCCGGGGATACCTTTGCCAAGCAGCGCAATATGCCACCGTTGAAATCGGGTGATCTGGTCGCATTTCGCAGCGCGGGTGCATACGGTGCGGTGATGTCCAGCGAATACAATACCCGTCCGTTGATCCCTGAAGTTCTGGTGAATGGTGATCAATTTGCAGTCATTCGTGAACGGCCAAGCTTTGACGAAATCATAAACCGCGATACCATACCATCGTGGCTTTGACGCGATAACCGCGCGGGCCCGTCCCGGAGGCCCGTCTTGACCAACAGTACGAACCTGCCCATTCCGCGCCTGTCCCTGTGGCTAACCCATCTTGGCATGGTGGCTGAACAGGTGCTGCGCGCGTTCTGGCCTGCGTTCTCGATTGTTCTGGCTTTGCTCGCCGCTCTGATGCTGGGGCTGCAGGATCATCTGCCCGTTGAAATCGTCTGGGGTGCTGGTGCGCTCTCGTTGATCTCTTTTGGTGTAGCATCCGTCCGCGGTGTCACGAAATTCAAACTGCCGTCCCGCGCTGATGCGCTGGCGCGGCTGGATGAGGCTCTGCCCGGTCGACCTATTCAGGCTTTGCTGGATGATCAGGCAATCGGTACCAACGATGGGGACTCGGTTGCCTTGTGGCAGGCGCACAAAGCCCGCATGGCACAGCGTGCGGCCACTGCTGAGGCTGTGAAACCAGATCTTCGGCTTGCGTCGCGTGATCCGTATGCGCTGCGCTATGCCGCTCTGCTGGCATTTGTCGTGGCGCTGATCTTTGGTTCGTTGTGGCGCGTGGGTTCAGTGGCGGACATGGCGCCGGGTACAGCCGTCGCTGGACAGGGCCCAACTTGGGAAGGATGGGTGGAACCCCCCAGATACACAGGTTTGCCGACCTTATATCTTGCTGATCAGACGGGGGCGGCGCTTTCTGTTCCCAAGGGCAGTCGCATCACCTTGCGACTTTACGGTGAGGTCGGTGCACATAGTCTGACCGAAAGCAGTTCTGCCAGCGGAACCGAGGCGGCAACAGACCCGGAACAGGAGTTTGTCGCCGAACGCTCGGGTCAGTTGCGCATTGATGGTCCGGTGGGGCGGGACTGGTCGGTGCAGGTCATTGACGACGCGGCTCCGCAGATTGCAGTTTCCGGTACCGCCGAGTCTGAAGCGGGCGGGCAGATGAAGCTGCCATTTTCCGCCAGCGACGATTACGGAGTGGTTTCGGGCTTGGCCCGGATCGAGCTGGATTTGGCGGCGATTGACCGTCGGTACGGACTGGCGGCCGAGCCAGAGCCGCGCGAGGTGATCGAAATTGAATTACCCATGCCGATCACCGGTGATCGGGCAGATTTCACCGAAGACCTGATCGAGGACTTCTCGCAGCATCCGTGGGCGCATTTGCCGGTCAGGATTACCTTGATGGCAACGGATGCAGCGGAGCAGCAAACGTCTTCGGATTCCTATGAGACGGCTTTGCCAGCACGGCGCTTCTTTGATCCGCTGGCGGCAGCCGTGATTGAGCAAAGGCGCGATCTGCTTTGGTCGCGATCCAATGCGCCTCGTGTCTCGCAATTGCTGAGGGCTGTGTCGCACCGCCCTGAGGATCTGTTTCGTTCTGACACAGCCTATCTGCGTCTGCGGGTTGTTCTGAGGCGATTGGAAACTTTTCATCGATACGGGTTGAAACCCAAACAACAGGAAGAGATTGCACAAGCCCTGTGGGACCTTGCCGTGGTGATCGAGGACGGGACGCTGGCGGATGCATTGGAACGGATGCGCCGCGCGCAGGAACGTCTGACCGAGGCGATGAAGAACGGGGCCAGCGATGAAGAAATAGCGGAGTTGATGCAGGAATTGCGCGAGGCGACGCAGGATTACCTTCAGCAACTACAACGTCTGGCACAGCAAGATGGAGAAGACGGCGAACGTCAGCCCGGCCAGAATAGTGAATCTTTGCAAATGACGCAGGATGACCTGCAGCGCATGATGGACCGTATTCAGGAACTGATGGAACAAGGTCGCATGGCCGAAGCCCAGCAGGCGCTGGAAGAATTCCAGCAGATGATGGAGAACATGCGTGTAACTCAGGGTCAGGGCCAAGGGCAGCAATCCGAAGGCCAGCAGGCCATGGAAGGTCTTGCCGAAACCCTGCGCGAACAGCAGGGTCTTAGCGATCAGGCCTTTCGTGATTTGCAGGAACAATTCAACCCCGGCGCGCAATCAGGTGAAAGCCAAGGGAACGAAGGTCGCAACGGCGGGCAAGGTCGGGGGCAAAGCCACGAAGGTCAGGGCGGACAAGGTGAAGGTTCGGATCAGGCTGGAGACGGTGAGCAGGGGCAAGGCTCGCTCGCCGACCGACAGCAAGCGTTGAGAGACGAGTTGGGTCGTCAGCAACAAGGTCTCCCCGGTGTTGGCACACCCGAAGGTGACGCCGCGCGCGAGGCGCTGGATCGGGCCGGGCGCGCCATGGACGAGGCCGAGCAGGCCCTGCGTGGCGATGATCTCGCCGAAGCTATCGACCGTCAATCCGAAGCGATGGAAGCGTTGCGCGAAGGGATGCGGTCGCTGGGTGAAGCCATGGCGCAGGAACAGCAGAACCAACCAGGGCAGGGAACGCAGGACGGCGACATGCAGGCCAACAACCGCGATCCTCTGGGCCGAAACCCAGGCGCTGCGGGTTCGATTTCAACCGACGAGAACCTGTTGCAGGGCGAAGACGTTTATCGCCGGGCGCGCGAGTTGCTGGATGAAATCCGCCGTCGGACCGGTGAAACAGATCGTCCCCAGATCGAGCTGGAATACCTCAAGCGGTTGCTGGAGCGGTTCTAGCCCTTAGTTCTGCGCACCGGATCCTGCCTGAGTTTCGAGCCAGATGCGCGCCTGATCCACCAGCGACACATATGAGCTGAGCAACGGATCGGCCTGCGGTACAGCCTCGCTGATCTGGCGGGCATTCCCGTAGATCAGGTACAGAACCACGCCGATGATCAGCATCAGCGCAAAACCGCGCAAGAACCCACCGGACTTGCGAGGCGCCTGCGCCTCATCTTCTGCCGGGTCCGACCGCATGCTCGAGTTGATGGCATCGACATCCGGCAGTGCATCCTTTTGCCCGGCATCTACGGCGGTTTCCGAAGTTGCAGGGCGTTTGGGCCTGACCTTAGGTTCTGGCGGTGCTTCCAGGCCCAGATCGGGCTGGCTTTCCAGACCACCGCCTTCCTGCGCACGTAACTCCGCTTCTCGTGCGGCTTCTTCTTTCAGGATACTGGCGACTGATGGGGCAACATTTCCTGTAGATGCAGCAGGTTTTTCAACCTCTGGCGCTGATTTATCTGCGGGCTCGGCGTCCTTCTGGGCCTCGACCTCGGTGTCCGATGTATCTGCCTCAACAGGCTTGTCCTCGGGCGCGTTCGGTTCATCCGTCGGCTCGGATGGATGCTTGGCCTGAAACCAGGTCTGATCGCAGTTCGAACACTGCACATCGCGGCCTTCCTCGGGGATGACCTCGTCAGGAACTTCGTACTGCGCAGTGCAATTCGGACATGTAAGACGCATACTGCCTCCTCGGCCGGATGAAGGGCCGATAATAGTTTTTTCAGGGATGATATTCCGTTAAGACCCAACAGCAAAGGGCGTTTTCGGTTTCATGGGCCAAGTGTCACCAATTGGACTCGGTAGAGCCATTGAAACCGTCGCCATGCTCGGGCAAGAAGAGCGGCAAAATATTGGGGGCACGTGTGATCGAGCTGGAAAATGTCAGCTATACCTACGGTGGTGGCGAGTTGCTGAGCGATGTCTCGGTTCAATTGCAGCCGGGGTCGTTCCATTTTCTGACCGGGCCATCGGGGGCGGGAAAGACGACATTGCTCAAGCTGTGTTACGGGGCACTGTTACCAACCTCGGGACGTCTCAGCGTGTTTGATCAGGATATCTCGGCCCTTGATCGGGATCAGCTGGCCGTGCTGCGTCGCCGTGTTGGCGTTGTTCATCAGGATTGCCAGTTCCTTGACCATATGACGCTTGCCGAGAATGTCGCCTTGCCACTGATGGTCTCTGGGCGCGGGGAATCGTCCGGGCAAGACAATCTGACCGAACTGCTCAGCTGGGTGGGGCTTGGTGCACGTCTCGAAGCGCGGCCACCGGAATTGTCCGGCGGTGAACGTCAACGGGCGGCTCTGGCGCGCGCCGTCATCCTGTCGCCCGATGTCATATTGGCTGATGAGCCCACGGGCAATGTCGATTGGGAGATGTCGCAACGTTTGTTGCACCTGCTGGTCGAGCTGAACCGTATGGGAAAGACCGTTCTGATTGCCACCCATGACCTGAGCCTGATCCGCGCGGCAAAAAGTCATGTTCAGGCCCGTGTTTTGCGGATTTCGCAGCGAAAGCTGCATCTGGCGGGGGCAGACCTGTGACTGGGGCTGATATCCAAAACCTGCTGCGCGGCGATACCCGTGCTGACCGCGTTGTTCCACCAACCGGCTACACCGCGCATCTGACGCTGTTTGTCGCTGGTGCTATGGCATTTCTTGCTGTTTTTGCTTTGGCTTTGTCCCTCGCCTCTGGCCGCATCGCGGATCGGTGGGCCTCGGAACTGGCGGGCGCTGCAACCTTACGCATCAACGCACCGGCCGAGCAGCTTGCTGCCCAGACAGAAGCGGCATTGACCGTCCTCAGCCAGACACCCGGTGTCGCGTCTGCCCGTGCGCTTAGCGCAGATGAACAAGCCGCGTTGCTGGCACCATGGTTCGGGCCGGACCTGCCGTTGGATACTTTGCCAATCCCGCAGCTGATTGAGATCATCGAGGGCGAACCGGGACTGGATGCGCTCGGGCTGCGATTGCGATTGGGGGCTGAGGTACCGGGCGCGGTTCTGGATGATCATACGCGATGGCGCGAACCGCTGGTCGATGCAGCGATGTCCCTGCGTCGTCTGGGATGGATATCAATCCTGCTGATCGGTGGCGCGACCGCTGCGATGATTACTCTTGCGGCCAACGCATCGCTTGCGGCCAATGCGCAGATTATCGAGGTCCTGCGATTGGTTGGCGCACAGGATGGTTTCATCGCCGGTGCTTTTGTACGGCGGTTTACCTATCGCGCGTTTTTCGGCGCCTCGGTTGGTACCCTGCTGGGAATGACAGGTGTCTTGCTTTTGCCCGAAGCTTCGGACGCGGGCGGGTTTCTGACCGGAGTTGGATTTCAGGGCAAAGACTGGGTATTGCCGGTTCTTATCCCCGTCCTTGGGGCAGCCGTTGCCTTTGTTGCCACATGGGCCGCGGCCCGACGCAAGTTGAAGGAGCTTTCCTGATGTTGATGGCAATTCAGTGGGTTCGTTCCCTCATCTTCATGATTGTGATCTATGCCTGGATGCTGATCCTTGGCATCGCGTTTCTGCCTTATGCGCTGTTTTCCAAAAACGGTGCCCTGAAAGCGTGCAAAACCTACGCCAAAAGCACCATGTGGCTGGCCCGGTGGATGGTTGGTATTCGCTGTGAGGTGCGGGGCAATGCCCCAACGAATGAAGTGGTCATCGGGGCCAAACATCAGTCGTTCCTTGATATCATCATGATTTTCGACGCCATTCCGCACGGCAAGTTTATCATGAAGCGCGAGCTGTTGTTCACACCGGTCATTGGCATGTATGCACGACGCCTTGGCTGTATCCCGGTCAATCGCGGCAAGCGCGGTGCGGCTGTGGCAAAAATGGTCAAGGACGTCTCAAAAGAGTTTTCCGAACCCGGTCAGCTGGTGATCTATCCGCAGGGCACGCGTGTGGCACCGGGAGTAAAGAAACCCTACAAGGTTGGTACAGCGGTCCTGTATGAAGGCCTTGGTTTTCCATGTGTTCCGGTTGCTACGAATGCTGGCGTGTTCTGGCCCCGCACAGGCGTGATGCGTAAGCCCGGCCTTGCCATTGTAGATTTTCTGGAGCCGATCAAACCAGGTGTTGCCCGCGATGAGTTCCTCGCGCGGTTGGAGGAAGTCATCGAAACACGCTCGAACGAATTGATGCGCGAAGTGGGGTTTGATCCTGATGGAATTCATTGAAAAAGTAGAAGATCTCGAGGCGTTGTACGGAACGCCGGGTGCTGCTTCGTTGCGAAAGGTCGTTCGACACTTAACTCCGCTCTATCGCAAGTGGATTGAAGCCGCGCGCCTTTGTGTTCTCAGTACAGTTGGTCCCGAGGGTGTGGACGGAAGCCCACGTGGGGACGACGGTGCTGTTGTGCGCGAATTGAACCCAAAAACACTGGCGCTGCCTGACTGGCGGGGAAACAACCGCCTGGACAGCTTGCGCAACATTGTTCGGGATCCGCGCGTTTCGCTGATGTTCTTTGTGCCGGGTTCTGACAATGTCGTTCGGGTTAACGGAACAGCCCGATTGACCGCAGACGCGGCATTGCGCAACCAGTTCGAAAAGGCTGGCAAGGTTCCGGCGACGGTTATCGTCGTGCAGATTGACGAGATTTACAGTCAGTGCGCGCGTGCACTGATGCGCGCCCGCACTTGGACTTGTGGCGACGAAAGCAAGGACCTTCCGACGATTGGGCAGCTTTTGTCGGAGGCGTCAGAGGGTGAAGAGGGCGGCGCGCAATATGACAAAGACTGGGCTGCACGCGCCGCCAAAACAATGTGGTAGGTAGCGGACGGTTGTTCAGTCAAGCTGCGGCGGCTCCGATTCTGGACACCTTTTTGATCCAGCGATCAACGCTGCCCGGTTTGGGATAGCTTGCGCCTGCAAAGTAAGTGAATCGCGTTGGTTTGAAGCCAACAAACCCGAGGATCTGGCCCCGAACCTGTCGAATAAGCGCTTGCCTGTACATCAGGCGCATGAACCAGCCCGGCGTATCTGAGGTCAGGATAACGCGTGCCGTGCGTCCGGTCAGCATCGGGGCTGGCAGGCCAGCCATCGTCGTGTTTCGGGTGTCGAATGTCCGCCCCGGTATGAACATCCGGTCAATCAATCCCTTGAGTTTTGCAGGCAGCCCGCCCCACCACATAGGTGTGGTCAGGACCAGATGGTCGCTCCATTCGAAGTCCTGCAACACTTGTTCCAGAACCGGTTCAAGCGGCTTGAAGTCGTGATAGTTGCCCTGACCGAAATCAAAATCGAATTGCAGGTCGCTCAGATGGACTATTCGGACATCATGTCCGTTTTTGCGGGCTGCCTCGCCATAGGTTTCTGCGAATGTGCGTGACAAGCTGCTTTCTGCCGGATGTCCATCGAGGATGAGGATTTTCTTGGGGTGCATCGGGGTTCTCCTAAAAATGACCGCGGTCAGTTTATAGAATCAAAAAATGACCGCGGTCAATATTAAATTTGACTACGGTCAAAAAATGTGCGATTGGGCGTTATGCAAAAAACGATCCAGAAACGTACCATCAAGACCCGCGCCAAGCTTCTATCAGCTGCGGAAGAGGTTTTCCGACATGGCGGATATGAAGCCTTGCGGGTGGATGAAGTTGTAAAGGCCGCGGGTGTTGCCAAGGGGACCTTCTTTGCACACTTCCGCGACAAGGATGCGCTGATGGAAATCTTGATAGCGGACAAGCTGAATGCTTGCCTGGATCAGGCCCGATCCGGTACCCCACCCAAAACGGTACCAGAGATTATCGCTTCGCTGGAACCGGTCCACGAATTCATGACGTCCGAACGGTACGTGTTCGATCTGTTGATCAGATACTCGGGGGCAACGGCAATCGCAGATATTGGGCCGATTGCCTATTGTTTTGAACGGTATTTCCGGGTCGTGATGATGTGGCTTGAAACCGCAGAGGTACGCAAGGATGTACCATCCGAGCTGTTGGCAGAAGGCGTGCAGGCCTTTGCCATTCAGGCCATGTCCTTACAGTATTGCGCGCTGCATTCAGCGACAACGTTCACAGACAGACTGGAAACATATCTGGATGCATGGCTGACCCCGGCAAGCTGATCGCCGCAGGGGTCAGGGGTGTTAGCTGTGGATCGGGCCGTCTCCGCAGGCCAGGGCAGCCTCGCGCACCGCTTCGGAATACGTCGGATGCGCGTGGCAGGTGAGCGCCAGATCCTCGGCAGAAGCACCGAATTCCATCGCCACACAAACCTCGTGGATCAGATCACCTGCGCCCGGGCCGATGATATGGGCACCCAGAATGCGATCGGTTTCCCTGTCGGCCAGGATTTTGACGAAACCATCAGAGGCAAAGTTGGCTTTGGCGCGGCCATTACCCATGAACATGAACTTGCCGACCTTATAGGCACGACCCTGTTCTTTGAGCGTCGCTTCGGTTTCACCGACATTGGCAACTTCTGGCCAAGTGTAGATCACGCCCGGAATCACGCCATAGTTCACATGACCGTGCTTGCCTGCAACCTGTTCGGCAGCGGCCATTCCTTCGTCTTCGGCCTTGTGTGCCAGCATCGGGCCTTCGGTCACGTCGCCAATTGCATAGATGCCCGGCACGTTGGTCTGCCAGTCGGCACCAACCTTGATCTGACCACGTTGGGTCATCTCGACGCCCAAAGCGTCCAGCCCCAGACCATCCGAATAGGGTTTGCGGCCTGTGGCAACCAGCACAGTGTCGGCGTCGATCACATGTTCACTGTCGTCTTTGAGCAGCTTGTAGGTAACTTTGGCCTTGGTCTTGGTCGCTTCGGTTTTCTGCACCGCTGCACCCATGATAAAGGTCAGGCCCTGTTTCTTGAGAATGCGCTGGAAGGTTTTTTGCACCTCAGGGTCCATGCCCGGCGTGATCTCCTTGAGGAACTCGATCACCGTCACCTCGGCGCCCAGGCGGCTGTAAACCGATCCCAGTTCCAGCCCGATCACACCCGCGCCGATCACAACCATTTTCTTCGGGACTTTGTTCAGCGACAAAGCACCGGTTGAAGTCACGACAACCTTCTCATCAACTTCAACACCGGGCAGAGAAGATGGTTCCGATCCAGAGGCGATGATAATGTTCTTGGTCTCGTGGACCTCATCACCCACCTTGACCTGACCTGCGGCTGGGATTGATCCCCAGCCTTTCAGCCAGTCGATCTTGTTCTTCTTGAACAGAAATTCGATGCCTTTGGTGTTGCCGTCGATGACCTCGTCCTTGTAGGCCTGCATCTGCTTCCAATCGACTGAAGGCGCTTTGCCCTTCAGGCCCATCTTGGCAAAGTTATGCTCGGCCTCGTGCAGCTGATGGCTGGCATGCAGCAGCGCCTTGGAGGGAATGCAGCCCACGTTCAGGCAAGTACCGCCCAGTGTTTCGCGCCCTTCGACCACGGCGGTTTTCAAACCCAGTTGAGCGCAGCGGATCGCGCAGACATAGCCGCCGGGCCCGGCGCCGATTACGATGACGTCATAATTTGCCATTACATTCTCCTAAATCGACCGGACGTTCCGGCGCTTCCCCGACCCGATTTGGCGGGTCGGAAATAGTCATTGTCAAACAGGTTCCAGCAGCTTGATCGAGATATGGGCAATTCCGCCCCGCTCGTGATGCATCGCCAATTCTTCGGAACCAAAGAAGGCTTTGGCCTTGTCCAGGTTTGTAACCTCGAACATCGCGATGGCGTGGTCTTTTTGGTTGGGGTCGCGCCAGACATGCAGGTCGCGGATACCCGCGGCCTTGCGCATCGGTTTGTCCTCGCGGAACACTTTCAGCCAGGCGTTGAAATCGGCCACGTCGGCTTGCCAAAGGACATGCGTTGCCATGCTTACAGGTCCATCAGCAGGCGGCGCGGATCTTCCAGCGCCTCTTTCACACGAACGAGGAAGGTAACGGCACCTTTGCCATCGACAATCCGGTGGTCATAAGACAGGGCCAGATACATCATCGGGCGGATCTTGATCTCACCATTGATGACCATCGGGCGGTCCTGGATCTTGTGCATGCCCAGAATACCCGACTGAGGAGGGTTCAGGATCGGCGAGGACATCAGCGAACCATAGACACCACCGTTCGAGATGGTGAAGGTGCCACCCTGCATCTCAGCCATGCTCAGCTTGCCGTCACGGGCGCGCTTGCCCTTTTCGGCGATGGCTTTTTCGATCGCGGCAAAGGACATGCTGTCGGCATCACGGATCACGGGAACGACCAGACCCTGCGGCGTACCGGCGGCAACGCCCATATGCACGAAGTTCTTGTAGACGATGTCGGTTCCATCAATCTCGGCATTGACCTCGGGCACTTCTTTCAGCGCGTGGCAGCAGGCCTTGGTGAAGAAGGACATAAAGCCCAGACGCACACCATGCTTCTTCTCGAACTGGTCTTTGTACTGATTGCGCAGGGCCATGACCTCGGTCATGTCCACCTCGTTGTAGGTGGTCAGGATCGCAGCGGTGTTTTGTGCGTCCTTGAGACGTTTGGCAATGGTTTGGCGCAGGCGGGTCATCCGCACGCGTTCTTCGCGGGCCTCGTCCTCGGCAGCCACAGGGGCGCGTGGGGCTTGGGCCACAGGGGCGGGCGCAGCCGCCGCAGGTGCCGGGGCTGAAACTGCTGCAACGGCTTTGGCTACGTCTTCCTTCATGATGCGACCGTCGCGGCCTGTTCCGGTGACCTGATCAGCCGACAGTCCGGCTTCGGCCATTGCTTTCTGGGCGGACGGTGCGTTTGCGACGTCTTTTCCGGTGCTTGTTGCTGCGGGCGCCGCCGCTGCTGCCTGTGCCGGCGCGGCTGCTGCACCAGCGGCAGCTCCGGAGATGACGGCCAGCTTGGCAGCCGCATCCACGGTCGATCCTTCTGGAGCAACGATTTCCGCAAGAACACCCGAAGTCGGTGCGGGAACTTCAACCGAGACTTTATCGGTTTCCAATTCGCACAGCATCTCATCCTGCGCGACGTTGTCGCCAACCTTCTTGAACCAGGTCGAAACGGTTGCCTCCGTCACAGACTCACCAAGTGTCGGAACCATCACGTCAACCGACCCACCTGATGCGGCAGGTGCCGCTGCCGGGGCTGCGGCTGGCGCCGGGGCTGCGCCTTCGCCCGCCGCAATCGTTGCCAGCAAGGCGTCAACACCGACGGTTTCGCCTTCGGCTGCCACGATTTCACCCATTACACCCGCTGCGGGAGAAGGAACCTCGACGGTGACCTTGTCTGTCTCCAGCTCACACAGCATCTCATCCATGGCGACCGCATCACCGGGCTTTTTGAACCAGGTTGCAACTGTGGCTTCGGTGACCGATTCGCCAAGCGTGGGAACACGAACTTCAATCGTCATCGCTTACTTTCCTTCAATGCTCAGCGCTTCGTTAACCAGCGCTTCTTGTTGGGCTTTGTGTTGGCTGGCCAGCCCCGTTGCGGGCGAGGCCGATGTGGCGCGACCGGCATAGGTCGGGCGAGTGTGTTTAGCATCGATACGGGACAGGACCCATTCGATGTTGGGTTCGATAAAGGTCCACGCACCCTGGTTCTTGGGCTCTTCCTGACACCAGACCATCTCGGCATTCTTGAACCGTTCGAGTTCGTTGATCAGTGAATGTGCCGGGAACGGATAGAATTGTTCGATCCGCATCAGGTAGATGTCGTCGATGCCACGCGCATCGCGTTCCTCCAGCAGGTCGAAGTAGACTTTGCCGGAACACATGACGACGCGCTTGATCTTGTCATCGGCCACCAGCTTGGTGTCAGAGTTGCCCTTCTGCGCGTCATCCCACAGCACCCGGTGGAAGCTGGACCCAGTGGTGAAATCATCCGCCGTGCTGACGGCCAGCTTGTGACGCAGCAGTGACTTCGGTGTCACCAGGATCAGTGGCTTCCGGAAGGTCCGGTGCAACTGACGGCGCAGGATGTGGAAATAGTTCGCCGGTGTCGTGCAATTCGCCACGATCCAGTTGTCCTGACCGCACATTTGCAGGAACCGTTCCAGACGCGCTGACGAGTGTTCCGGGCCTTGCCCTTCGAACCCGTGTGGCAGCAATGTGACCAGACCGGACATCCGCAGCCACTTGCTTTCACCCGAGCTGATGAACTGGTCGAACATGATCTGCGCACCGTTGGCAAAGTCGCCGAACTGCGCCTCCCACAGAACCAGAGCGTTCGGTTCTGCCAGCGAATAGCCGTATTCGAAACCCAGCACCGCGTATTCGGACAGCATCGAGTCGATAACATCGTATTGGGATTGCCCGGCACGGATGTTGTTAAGCGGGTAATACCGTTCTTCGGTTTCCTGATGAACAAACCCAGAGTGACGCTGGCTGAACGTGCCCCGCGTTGCATCCTGCCCGGCCAGACGCACAGGATATCCTTCGGTCAGCAACGATCCAAACGCCAGTGCCTCACCCGTGGCCCAGTCAAATCCTGCACCGGTCTCGAACATCTGCTTCTTATGTTCCAGCAACCGCCCAACGGTTTTGTGCATTGCGAAATCGTCAGGAGCTTTGGTCAGTGCGGCTCCGATTTCCGCCAGTGTCTCTGCCGAGATCGCTGTTTCACCCCGGACATAATCGTCCTTGTTCTTGTCAAGATGCGACCAGCGCCCATCCAGCCAGTCGGCCTTGTTGGGTTTGTAGTCTTTCCCGGCCTCGAACTCGTCGTTCAGGTGGGCCTGAAATGCGGCCTTCATATCTTCGATCTCACCTTCGGGGATCAGCCCGTCCTTGACCAGCCGCTCGGTATACAAGGAAAGCGTTGTCTTATGGGTCTTGATCTTCTTGTACATGATCGGGTTGGTGAACATGGGCTCATCGCCCTCGTTATGGCCAAACCGGCGATAGCAGAAGATGTCCAGAACCACGTCTTTATGGAACTTCTGGCGGAACTCGGTCGCCACCTTCGCGGCGTGAACTACCGCCTCGGGGTCGTCACCGTTCACATGGAAGATCGGGGCCTCGACCATCAGCGCGATATCGGTGGGATAGGGGCTTGAGCGGCTGAAATGCGGCGCGGTTGTGAACCCGATCTGGTTGTTCACCACAATATGCATGGTGCCTCCGGTTCTGTGCCCTTTCAGGCCGGACAGGCCAAAGCCCTCGGCCACAACACCCTGACCGGCAAAGGCCGCATCACCGTGCAGCAATATCGCCATGACCCTTGTGCGATCTGTATCGCCCAGTTGGTCCTGCTTGGCGCGGACCTTACCCAGAACCACCGGGTTTACCGCCTCAAGGTGAGAGGGGTTGGCAGTCAATGACAGGTGCACACTGTTGCCATCGAATTCGCGATCGCTGGAGGCGCCGAGGTGATATTTCACATCGCCAGAGCCATCCACGTCTTCGGGTTTAAAACTACCGCCCTGGAATTCGTTGAAAATCGCGCGATATGGCTTGCCCATCACGTTGGCCAGAATGTTCAGGCGGCCCCGGTGCGGCATCCCGATGACGATGTCACTGAGGCCAAGCGCGCCACCGCGCTTGATGATCTGTTCCATCGCCGGGATAAGCGCCTCGCCTCCGTCCAGACCGAACCGCTTGGTGCCCATGTACTTGACGTGCAGGAACTTCTCAAAGCCCTCGGCCTCGACCATTTTGTTCAGGATCGCCTTGCGGCCTTCTTTGGTGAATGCGATTTCCTTGCCATAGCCCTCGATCCGCTCCTTCAGCCACGCGGCTTCCTCGGGGTTCGAGATATGCATGTATTGCAGCGCAAAGGTGCCGCAATATGTGCGTTTCACGATCTCAACGATCTGCCGCATGGAAGCGACCTGCAATCCCAGTACGTTGTCGATAAAGATCGGGCGATCCATGTCGGCATCGGTGAAACCGTAAGTCTTCGGGTCCAGCTCAGGATGGGTGCTGGCAGCGCGCATGCCCAGCGGGTCCAGATCCGCGGCCAGATGGCCCCGGATGCGATAGGCCCGGATCAGCATCAGTGCTCGCAAACTGTCCAGCACGGCGCGTTTGATCTGGTCGTCGCTGACCTCGACCCCCTTGTCAGCCGCCTTGTCCTTGATCTTCTTGCCCGCCGCTTTGGCGTCAATCTCGGCCCATTCACCAGTCAGCGCACCAGTCAGGTCGTCTGCTGGCATCGGCGGCCAGTCGGTGCGCGCCCAGGACGGACCTTCGGCTTCGCGTTGAACATCGGGGGCATCATCGCCCATGGCATCAAAGAACGCGCCCCATGCGGCATCCACCGCACCGGGGTTCTTTGTGTATTGCGCATAAAGCTGCTCCAGATATTCGGCATTATGCCCCTGCATGAAGCTTGAGGCATGAAAGGCGGAATTGGGCGAATGTTCGGTCATAGGGCTACCTCTGTTGGGTTGGGACCGTATTGATTGGTGCCTGGCTGGCTGGGGCGTGTCAGCCACCATAGAACCAGGAGGGGCGACACCACCAGTACCAGTAGTGTCGGAAGAACGATGAGCAACGTGGCGCGGGTGAACAGGATATCCAGCCTGCCGCCATGCTGGAAATGAGAGGCCAGGCCGATACCAAAAACGAGCACAGCTCCGGCGCCAAGGATCAACAGGATCGGCAGCAGAGCATACAGCCCGCTGCGACCGGTATCGTGCATCCGCCGGAAAGCGACCGTCAAATGAGGAAAGAATACAATCAGGCCGACGATGCCCTGCACCGGTTGCGAGGACGTGGCTGACACGGATTTCGAGGTTTCGGTTTCCGTCACCGCGACCTGCGTGAAGAACTGCCAGTCGATGATCCCAGCGATGATGTTCCAGATCACGATGAACAGAAAAAAGAACCAGTATTCGGGCCGCGAAGCACGGCCCGAAAAGGTGAAGAACTTGGAGAAGCAGGTGCGTATGGCGTCGGAGAAGGTCATGCGGTCACTTCTCCATTTGGCACACCAAACCGGTTGCTCCCCGGCTCAGACGCGACAAGCATCATTCCGATGATATTTGCTGTTACCATCACACTCGCGACGAGTGCCGCTAGAAACATCGGCCCAAGGGTCAGGAATGCCAAGATCAGCCACAAAATTGGCCCACCTATCAATAAACTGAACAACAAGAAGACCTGGTGCCCAATCCAGATGAGTATAATTGGCATGAAAGGATACAGGGCCTGGTGACCATCTTCTCCAGTATCTTGTAACCGTCGGCTCATAGCCGCGAGCAAAGGGATAGAGGTTGCCATCACCACTATCAACCGCCCGATTCCCCAGCCGAAGGAAACACGCCAGTCAAGATGCAGAGTTACAATTATTGGCATCATAGCCGCCAAAGGTGCGAACCACCAAAACTCGGCGCGCGTAGCCCTGCCTGAAAAGACGAGTGCTTTTCGAATACCAGTCGATATGGCTTGTTTCGGCCCCATTAACACTCACTTACTCGGCGGCACTGCCGGGGCAGCGCCCGACCGCCCCATGGGCGGGTGCGTTGCACCCACCCGCAGTCGGGCGCTGCCCTCTGCACACATGTGCGACCGGCAGCCATCACTTACCCAATCGCTTCCAACACAGCCTCACCCAGCTGTGCCGGGCTTTCGGCCACGACGATACCGGCCGAGCGCATGGCTTCGATCTTGTCCTCGGCACCGCCTTTGCCGCCGGCGACAATCGCGCCCGCGTGGCCCATGCGGCGGCCCGGAGGGGCCGTGCGGCCTGCGATGAAACCTGCAACCGGCTTTTTGCGGCCTTTCTTGGCCTCATCGGCCAGGAACTGCGCAGCCTCTTCCTCGGCCGAGCCGCCGATCTCACCGATCATGATTATCGACGTGGTTTCGTCGTCCGCCAGGAACCATTCCAGCACGTCGATATGCTCAGTTCCTTTGATCGGGTCGCCGCCAATGCCCACACAGGTGGACTGGCCCAGTCCTACGTCCGTTGTCTGTTTCACGGCTTCATAAGTAAGCGTACCCGAGCGGGAAACGACACCCACGCTGCCGCGTTTGTGAATATGGCCGGGCATGATACCGATCTTGCAGGCGTCAGGCGTGATGACACCGGGGCAGTTCGGGCCAATCAGGCGCGACTTGCTGCCTTCCAGCGCGCGTTTCACCTTCATCATGTCCAGAACCGGGATACCTTCGGTGATGCAGACAATCACTTCCATCTCGGCATCAATCGCTTCGAGGATCGAATCCGCCGCGAATGGGGGCGGTACGTAGATCACCGATGCGTTGGCTTCGGTCACGTGCTTGGCCTCGTGGACCGAGTTGAACACGGGAAGGCCCAGATGCTCCATCCCGCCTTTGCCGGGGGTCACGCCGCCGACCATCTTGGTGCCATAGGCAATAGCCTGTTCGCTGTGGAATGTACCTTGCGAGCCGGTAAAGCCCTGACAGATCACTTTGGTGTTTTCATCGATGAGGACTGCCATTTTGTCCCTTTCTCTAGGCGGTGTGGGATTGATAGGGTTCAGCCGCTGGAAGAACCTGCGGCGCATAGGTGATTTTCTGAAGCGTGGCGCGACCAAGGGCCAGATCGGCCATCGTGCGCAGGCCGCTGCTGATTTCGGCGATACCGCGCCTGATTTTTTGGCGGACCAGCGGCCAGCCCGTAGGGCGTGCGCGGTGGGCACCCATCTGGATTTCGCCCGGCGCTTCGTTGCCTTGCTCGACCATCGCAGGAACCACCTGATAGACATTGACCCGACGCGCCGCAGCCGAGGCTGACGGGTTGAACAACAGGCCATCCAGCGTGATGTCATAGGGCTTTTGCGCCAGAAAGTGTTCTGCCGCTTGCCGGGTCAACGCATATGCGGCACCGCCGGGGTGGCGTGAGTGCATCAGGCGCAGTTCCCGACCCAGATGGGATGAGCTTTTGCGCTCAAGTGCGAGGTAAAGCTTTGTGCTGCGCCAGCGTTCGAACCGCACGATATCGGCATCCTCTGGCCACCAGGATGCATCGTTCAACCAATCCGCCAGTTCTGGCGACAGGAAAACATCATCCTCAAGTATCAAAGCCTGCTCCGCGCCAGAGGCGACAACGGCCTCCCACGCTTTGGCGTGACTGAGGGTGCAGGCCATGTCCTTGGTATGGAAATAACCCCAAGGTCCCTCAGACCGGCATTCACGCAGGAATTCCTCACGGGTGGCGGCGTCGCAATCAACAGCGTTGATGCGCGTTGCCGACAGGCCTGCCTTTTGCAGCTCCTGCGCCATCAAACGCGCCCGCCCGGTGGCGCGTTCTAGGCCTATGAGGAAGATAGGGATGGTCATGGGGTTACGATTCCAGTGAGATCAGGCAGCCTGCACCAACAGCGATCCGGTCCGCGAGCCGGTAAAGCCCTGACAGATCACTTTGGTATTTTCGTCGATGAGGACTGCCATTTTAGTGGCTCCTTCGCTTGCTATCTTATCTGTTGAAGTTCGATGGACGAGTATTGCTGTCCAGCGGGTTGTTTCGGAGGTTGCCCGGAGACGATGTAGACATTTCGCCCTGCAATGGGTTTGTCGGCTCTCAGCGTAGTTCTCGAAGAGCTTCTGGTCGTCTGATAAGTAGATGAACCATCGATGTGCTTTGCAGCCATCCGCTTTTGTATTTCTTCTACGTCAGTGGAAGTTAGGTTTTTCGACGCTATATAGCAGTAGTCATACTCGACCCTGCCCCTGGCTCCAAAATCAGAAGTTCTGGTTCCGGTGACTGCATAGATCCAATTCGGCTCACTGAAGAACCGAGTTCCTCCCTCGGACGTGTTAGAAATACGTTCAAGGCCTGAGTTCTCCAGCGTTTGAGTTGCTTGAGAAGGATTACCCAAGCTGGCCATGCAGACCGTTTCAAACAGCACACTCGCTTCTTCAATTGCACTGCTTCGTGTTACCGGCGCGTTCGTGCAACCAGCTAAAAGAATTGCGGTTGCCAAGGAGATCTTCTGGAAATTCATTCAATCGGCCTTTGAAAGTGATACTCATCCCGAGGACAGAGGAAGGTTTGCATTTCTGCAAATCTTCCTCCCACTCTGCTCAACCCTTAACCGCCTTCACGATCTTCTCGGCACCGTCTTTCAGGTTGTCCGCCGCGATCACGTCCAGACCCGAATTGTTGATGATCTCTTTGCCTTTCTCGACATTGGTGCCTTCCAGACGCACGACCAGCGGAACTTGCAGCCCGACCTCTTTCACCGCAGCCACCACGCCCTCTGCGATAACATCACAGCGCATGATGCCGCCGAAGATATTGACCAGAATGCCTTTGACCTGCGGGTCCGAGGTGATGATCTTGAACGCCTCGGTCACCTTCTCTTTGGTCGCACCGCCACCCACGTCGAGGAAGTTGGCAGGTTCGGCACCATACAGTTTGATGATGTCCATCGTAGCCATCGCCAGACCGGCACCGTTCACCATGCAGCCAATCTCACCATCAAGAGCGATATAGTTCAGGTCGTATTTACTGGCTTCCAGTTCCTTGGGGTCTTCCTCGGTCGTGTCGCGCAGTTCGGCGATATCCGGGTGGCGGTAGACCGCATTGCCGTCAAAGCCAACCTTGGCATCCAGCACTTTCAGGTCGCCGCTGTCGGATACGATCAGCGGGTTGATCTCGAGCATCTCCATATCCTTCTCGACGAAGGCTTTGTAGAGGATGCCCATAAGCCTGACACATTGCTTGACCTGCGCGCCCTCAAGCCCCAGCGAAAACGCGATGCGGCGACCGTGGTAGGGTTGGTAGCCGGTGGCCGGGTCAACCGAGAAGGACAGGATTTTCTCGGGCGTCGCGGCAGCAACCTCTTCGATGTCCATACCGCCTTCGGTCGAGCAGACAAACGAGATACGGCTGGTCTGACGATCTACCAGCAGAGCCAGGTACAGTTCACGCTCGATGCCGGAACCGGCTTCGATATAGATGCGGTTGACCTGCTTGCCTGCCGGACCCGTCTGATGGGTGACCAGAGTGCGCCCCAGCATCTTCTTGGCTTCTTCGGCCGCTTCCTCGACCGATTTCGTCAGCCGGACACCGCCTTTTTCACCAGCATCGGCTTCTTTGAACGAGCCTTTGCCGCGGCCACCCGCGTGAATCTGCGCCTTGACGACCCAAAGCGGCCCATCCAGTTCACCGGCTGCGGTTTTGGCTTCCTCGGCGCGCAATACGGCGCGACCATCGGAGACCGGAGCGCCGTAGCTGCGAAGAAGAGCCTTGGCCTGATATTCGTGAATGTTCATCGAAATTGTCCCGTCTGACTGCGTTTAACCGTTATAGGCGTGTCTAGCGGGTAAATTTAAAGGGTTTTTTGACCTGTGACGGGAAATTGCCGAAGATTTTCAACATTTGTGATCACGGGTTTTTAGGGTGTGATCACAAAAACTCGAGTGTCATCAATTGATTCGATAATCCTGCACAGTTTTTTGAAATCACATTCGAAAAAAGGGATTTGCGACGTTTGCGCCAACATATGCGGCCGGATTCCGCGGTGGCAAATGAAAACCGGCCCATAATTGGGCCGGTCTCAAATTCAGATTGTCTGGCAGTTTTACGCCAGTGAACTGTCGATGCCTTTGCATGCCTCGATCAGGCCTTTCACGGCGTTGACCGAATTGTCGAAACCGGCTTGCTCGTCTTCGTTCAACTTGATGTTTACGATGCGCTCGACGCCACCAGCGCCGATGACCGTCGGCACCCCGACATAAAGGCCGTTAACGCCTAATTCACCGCTGCAGTACGCCGCACAAGGCAGAACACGCTTCTGGTCTTTCAGATAGGCTTCGGCCATTTCGATCGCCGAAGTGGCGGGCGCGTAATAAGCCGACCCGGTTTTCAGCAGGCCTACGATTTCCGCGCCACCATCACGGGTGCGCTGTACGATGGCATCCAGCTTTTCTTGCGAGGTCCAGCCCATTTCAACCAGATCAGGCAGCGGGATACCGGCAACGGTCGAATAACGAACCGACGGCACCATGGTGTCGCCATGTCCGCCCAATACGAACGCGGTTACATCGCGCATCGAGACGTTGAACTCTTCCGACAGGAAATGCGCGAAACGTGCTGAATCCAGCACGCCAGCCATGCCGCAGACTTTGTTGTGCGGCAGGCCCGAGAATTCGCGCAGCGCCCAGACCATGGCGTCCAGAGGGTTGGTGATGCAGATCACGAACGCATCGGGCGCATGCGCTGCGATACCTTCGCCGACCGACTTCATGACTTTCAGGTTGATGCCCAGCAGGTCATCGCGGCTCATGCCCGGTTTGCGGGCTACGCCTGCGGTCACGATGCAGACATCCGCGCCAGCGATATCGGCATAGTCGCTGGTACCTTTCATCGAAGCGTCAAAGCCTTCGGACGGGCCGGATTCGGCGATGTCGAGCGCCTTGCCCTGTGGCAATCCGTCAGCAATGTCAAACAGGACAACGTCACCCAGTTCTTTGACAGCTGCAAGATGCGCAAGCGTGCCGCCGATGTTCCCCGCGCCGATCAGCGCAATCTTGGGTCTGGCCATTTGGAATATCTCCGGTCGGTTTTGAAATCGCGGCTGTGCTAGTCGCTAAAACGGCATTAGGCAAGAGTTCTGCGACGTGGCATACAACCGCATACCGTTTGCGAGACCCCATGTGGTTGCGCTAAAGGGCCTTTGAGACAAGCCAAAACCGGGACCGGTGCATGTTTGAATTGAACCTGATGTTTTTTGCAGTGGCGATCCCGGCGGTGATATTTGCGGGTATCTCAAAGGGCGGTTTCGGCTCGGGCGTGGCTTTTGCGTCATCATCGATTCTGGCCTTGATCTTAACGCCCGGGCAGGCCCTGGCCCTGATGCTGCCGATTCTGATGGTGATCGATGTGGCCACTTTGGGCCCTTATTGGAAGCGGTGGAGCTGGAGGGATGCGCGCCTGCTGATCCTGGGTGCTGTACCCGGTGTGGCAATGGGGGCATGGCTTTACCGTTCAACGGATGATGACCTGCTGCGCCTGCTGATCGGCGGCATCTCGGTCGGGTTCGTGATCTGGCACATCGCACAGTCAAAAGGCTGGGTGCGCGGATTTGCCAGACGGTTGCCACCCTCCGCTGGCCTGTTTGCAGGGCTGGTCGCGGGCTTCACCAGCTTCGTCAGCCATGCCGGAGGCCCTCCAGCTGCCGTTTACCTGTTGTCCCAACGGCTGACAAAGACCGAGTTTCAAGCCAGTACGGTATTGGTTTTCTGGGTGATTAATATCGCGAAGTTTGTACCCTACGCTTATCTGGGCATGTTCACGTGGCAGACGGCATGGGCCGATATGCTGTTAACACCGTTTGCTGTTCTCGGTGCGTGGCTGGGCGTCCGCGCACATTTCATGTTGTCCGAACGCCTGTTCTTTGGAATTGCCTATATGCTGCTGACCCTCACAGGCAGTAAGCTGATCTGGGACGCACTTACCTGATCAGGCGTTCGGGGGCAGCGCTTCGGCTACAGCCTCAAAAGCTTGCCCCGAAGCGACAAGGCAGGTGACCCCGTTGGGCAAGGTCACCGTGATGGTCCAGCTGCCGCCTTGAGCTGAGGCGAAAAGTTCCATGACTGCGCCTTGCTGGGCCAGACCAAAGCCCCTGCGCGTTTCGCCATAAGTGTCGGTCAACCTTTTCAGCACATCCTCTCGCGGTGCGCAGTTTTGCCCCTGGGCCTGTACCTGTTGTGCCGCCAGAACTATGATCCCAAGTCCCATCGTCATCTCGAACATTGTCTTTCGCATCCCGAATCCTTTCGGTTCCCTCTGCTGGTCAGGGTGCGGCGTAGGCGCCGAAATTCAGTTAAGGCAAAGCACGTTGCGCCGTGTTTGCTGCGGTGCGGCAATTTTGGGCTTGAACTTTCCGGTAAAAAATGCCCCATTCCGCGCAACTTTATTTCAATGGGAGTGGTCCATGGATCCTCGTCAGCGCCCCTATCGTTCGGTTCTCTATATTCCTGGGTCCCGGGATAGGGCTTTGGAAAAGGCCCGCACTCTGCCGGTAGATGCAATCATCTTCGATCTGGAAGATGCGGTCGCGGCCGACGAAAAGGACAATGCGCGCGAAACGCTCAAGGCGGCTTTGGCTGCCGGAGGGTACGGGTCACGCGTCAAGATTGTCCGGATCAACGGGTTGGACACCGAATGGGGCCGTGCGGATGCCGAGGCTGTGCGCGAAATGGATGCCGACGTAGTCCTGTTGCCTAAGGTGAATTCGGCGGCTGACGTGGATGCGCTGGCTGCGATCACCGGAGATCTGCCGATCTGGGCCATGATGGAAACGCCGCGTGGAATGCTGAACGCGGCAGAAATCGCCGCGCATCCGCTGATGGCCGGATTCGTGATGGGAACAAATGATCTGGCGAAAGAGTTGCAAACCCGCTTCCGCCCAGATCGCCTGCCTATGATGTCCTCGTTAGGGCTGTGCTTGCTGGCCGCCAAGGCCGAAGGGCTGATTATCATCGACGGTGTTTACAACGCCTTCAAGGATGTCGAAGGTCTGGCTTTCGAATGTGCCCAGGGCCGTGATATGGGCTTTGATGGCAAAACGCTGATCCACCCGGCCCAGGTCGAAGTGGCAAATACTGCCTTCGCGCCATCGGATCACGAGATCGACCTGGCTCGCCGCCAGATCTCGGCCTTTGAAGAGGCCGAGGCGCTTGGCCAAGGGGTCGCCGTTGTCGATGGCAAGATTGTCGAAAATCTGCACGTTGTAACTGCCCGCGAAATTCTGGCAAAAGCAGAGGCGATATTAGCTTTGCAAGCGGGGTAGGCCAGCATGGGCTTTGTTCTTCTGATCTTGGGTGTGGCGCTGTGGTGGGGGGCGCATCTGTTCAAACGTGTGGCACCTGAACGCCGCGCCGCAATGGGTGACGCGGGTAAAGGCGCTGTTGCCCTGGCTTTGGTCGCGTCGATCCTTCTGATGATCTTCGGGTATCGCATGACCGACTTCATCCATGTTTGGGCGCCGCCAACCTTTCTGGTTCACGTCAACAACCTGTTGGTTTTGATCGCGATTTATATGATGAGCCCTGCGGGCACAAAAGGCCGGCTGCTGAACAAGCTGCGCCACCCGATGCTGGGCGGGTTCAAACTGTGGGCTTTTGCGCACCTGTTGGTGAACGGCGATCTGGCCTCGATCATCCTGTTTGGTGGCCTTCTGGTCTGGGCGGTGGTCGAAGTCATTGTAATCAACAAGTCTGAACCCGAGTGGACCCCGGCAGAGCCTGGCACTTACGGCAAGGATGCGATGTTCTTTGTGGCTTCGATCGTTCTGATGGGAATTATCGGATACATCCACGGGCTGGTTGGCCCATCTCCGTTCGGCTCATAAGGATTTGATTTGATGTCGAAACTTTATCGCTTGCTGACCGAAGAAGACACTTCGGCCTTCTGTCACAAGGTGTCCGACGCCCTGTCAAAAGGATGGGAGCTGTATGGCGACCCGGCTTACGCCTTTGATGCCAACGGCAACGTAATGCGTTGTGCGCAGGCCGTGACCAAAGAGGCCGAGGCCGACTATTCCCCCGACATGAAACTGGGACAGCAGTAATGGCGAAAACAAATCCGGGCCGATTTTTCGAGGACTATTCTGTAGGGCAGGTATTGCAGCATGCAGTACCTCGCACCGTGACCGAGGGAGAGCGCGGCTTGTATCACGCGCTTTATCCCGCACGTCACGCGCTTTACTCTTCGGACGAATTTGCCCGGGTCTGTGGGTTGCCGGAAAGCCCGATTGATGATCTGGCCGCGTTCCACATTGTGTTCGGCAAAACCGTGCCTGACATTTCCTTGAACGCGGTTGCCAATCTTGGCTATGCCGAAGGCCGTTGGTTGAAGCCCGTTTATGCTGGCGATACGCTGCGATCCGTATCAGAGGTTATCGGCCTGAAGCAGAATTCCAACGGAAAAACCGGTGTTGTCTGGGTTCGTACCCGCGGGTTGAACCAATTGGACGAGGTGGTTCTTGAATATGTGCGTTGGGTCATGGTGCGTAAGGCAAACATGGATGCACCCGCGCCCGAGACGGTTGTTCCTGATTTGAAGGCTGTACTTGATCCGCAGGACCTGACCGTGCCGGAAGGGCTCGATTTTGCAAACTACGATTTTGCCCTTGCGGGCGAGGCGCATCGCTGGGGCGATTATGAGATCGGTGAAACCATCGATCATGTGGATGGTGTCACCGTCGAAGAGGCCGAACATATGCTGGCCACACGTCTTTGGCAAAACACCGCCAAGGTGCATTACGATCTGACGTTCCGTCCGGAAGGCAGGCTCATTTATGGTGGGCATGTAATCTCGATGGCGCGGACATTGTCCTTCAATGGCCTTGCAAATGCACAGATGATTGTCGGCTTGAATGGTGGCGCCCATGCTAACCCTTGTTTTGCGGGTGATACGATCAAGTCATGGTCCGAAGTTCTGGACAAAGCGGAAACCGGGGTACCCGGCATAGGCGCTGTGCGATTGCGTTTGGTCGCGACCAAAGGCGGTGATCCGTTCAAGCTGAAGAACAAAGAAGGGCGGTACCTGCCAGACGTATTGCTGGATCTCGACTATTGGGCATTGATGCCCAAATAGGTGATCTGACGGATATGTGACGCCACGGCTTGCAAGGCGTGATAGGTTTGCACAATGAACCTGCTACGCGCGATATTGGCCAGCGTCACTCTGGCACCGGCGGCTCAGGCCTGCGATCTGGCCTTGGCTTTAGCCGTGGATGTTTCTGGTTCAGTCGATAGCAGCGAATATCGCATCCAGATGGATGGGTTGGCCGCAGGTTTGCGCGACCCGATCGTGTCCGAGGCGCTGGTGCGGGGGCAGGCGCGGCTGATGCTGGTGCAGTGGACCGGATCATCGCGCCAGCGGATCACTATTCCCTGGACCCGTATCGATAGCTTTGCCACGCTGGATCAGTTTGCAGACCAGGTTGCCGCCGATCCGCGCATCTGGCGGAATTTTTCGACGGCAATCGGTGAGGCGCTTCAAATGACCCTGAGTTCATTCGATTCGGTTTCAGACTGCCGACGGCACCTGATAGACCTGTCAGGGGACGGTGTGTCCAATGAAGGGATTGAGCCGACGCGGGTACATGCGGCCCTGCGCGCCGAGGGGATCGTTGTCAACGCGCTGGCTATTGAGGAAAGCGAACCGGATCTGACGGCGTATTTCTTTGAGAATGTCATCGTGGGCGAAGGTGCCTTTGTCGTTTCCGCCACCGGGTTCGCGGATTACCCGGAACGAATTCGCCGAAAACTGCTGCGCGAAGTGACGCAGCAAACAGCAGACCTGAAATGACGGCTTGAGAGATTCGTGATCACATCTCTTTGGCCTTGAAAACGCTAACATTGACAGCGCGGAATGTGATATGTGATCACGAGATTATTTTGTGTGATCACATATTTGAATTATCCGTGTAATTGAGCGCAATTTGATAGTTTTTGCACTCGCAGCACGTGACAGTGTCGCAAAAACCAGTAAAACGTTCGGTAGCCAACCGAAAAGGAGCCGCCATGGCCGATGTAAATCGGGGCAATCGCCCACTTTCGCCGCATCTGTCGATTTATCGCCCGCAGTTGACGTCGATCACGTCCATCCTGACGCGCATCACCGGCAACGCCCTTCTGCTCGCAGCTCTGTTGATCGTCTGGTGGTTTCTGGCCGCAGCAACTTCGCCCGAGGCGTTTGCAGTAGCGAATGGGGTAATAACCTCGATGCTTGGAGACCTTGTGATGGCGCTATCCGTTTGGGGGCTTTGGTATCACACGTTGGCCGGTGTGCGGCACCTGATCTGGGACAACGCGGTTGGTCTGGACCTTCCGACGGCGACCAAGCTGGGTTGGGCTGTTGTTATTGGATCGGTCGTCTTGACCCTTCTGACCCTTGTCCTCGTCGCGTGATTGGAGGCCTGACATGCGTTATCTGACCGACCGCAAACGCGCCGCTGGACTTGGCTCGGCGAAATCCGGCACTGCCCATTTCTGGGCGATGAAAGTCAGCTCGGTTGCTTTGCTGATCCTTGTGCCGTTGTTTGTATTTACATTTGGTCCGATCCTAGGCCAGCCATTCGAGGTCGTTCTCGACTACTACTCGCGACCTTTCCCTGCCATCGTAGCAGCACTGACGCTGGCGGTTGGCTTCAAACACTTCGCGGACGGTGCGCAGGTGATGCTTGAAGACTATGTTCACGGCACGCTTGAAAAGGTCCTGATCATTCTGTTGACTTGCCTGTCCTACGGCGCAGCAGCGGCTGGTATCTTCGCCATCGCGCGCATTGCCCTCTAATTCCCGGAGCTGAAAGAAATGGCTGCATACGAATACGAAACGCATGAATATGACGTGGTCGTTGTCGGCGCCGGTGGGGCCGGTTTGCGGGCGACGCTGGGTATGGCGGAACAGGGTCTGCGCACGGCCTGTGTGACCAAGGTTTTCCCAACCCGTTCGCACACCGTGGCGGCTCAGGGCGGAATCGCCGCGTCGTTGTCAAACATGGGCCCCGACCATTGGCAGTGGCATATGTACGACACTGTGAAAGGCTCGGATTGGCTGGGCGACACTGATGCGATGGAATACCTCGCGCGGGAAGCGCCCAAGGCTGTTTACGAACTGGAGCACTATGGCGTTCCGTTCAGCCGAACCGAAGAGGGTAAGATCTATCAACGCCCGTTTGGTGGTCACACCACTGAATTCGGCGAAGGCCCGGCAGTACAGCGCACCTGTGCCGCTGCGGACAGGACCGGCCACGCGATCCTTCATACGCTCTATGGCCAGTCGCTGAAGAACAATGCTGAGTTTTATATCGAGTACTTCGCTATCGACCTGATCATGTCCGATGACGGTCAGTGTCAGGGTGTTGTCTGCTGGAAGCTGGACGATGGCACGATGCATGTCTTCAATGCCAAGATGGTTGTGCTGGCGACCGGCGGGTATGGCCGCGCCTATTTCAGCGCGACCTCGGCCCATACCTGCACCGGTGACGGTGGCGGTATGGTGGCCCGCGCGGGCTTGGCGCTGCAGGATATGGAATTCGTCCAGTTCCACCCGACCGGCATCTACGGTTCGGGATGCCTGATCACCGAAGGTGCGCGTGGTGAGGGTGGTTACCTGACCAACTCGGAAGGTGAACGGTTCATGGAGCGGTATGCGCCCCAGTACAAGGACCTGGCACCGCGCGATTACGTCTCGCGTTCGATGACCTTGGAAATCCGCGAAGGTCGTGGTGTCGGTGCGGAGGGGGATCATATTCACCTGAACCTCAGTCACCTGCCAGCCGAGGCTTTGGCAGAACGTCTTCCCGGCATTTCGGAAAGCGCCAAGATCTTTGCCGGCGTGGATGTCACCAAGGAACCGATCCCGGTTCTGCCAACCGTGCATTACAACATGGGCGGTATCCCCACAAACTATTGGGGTGAAGTTCTGAATCCAACGGCCGAGAACCCGACAGCTGTGGTGCCGGGCCTGATGGCAGTGGGCGAGGCCGGTTGCGCCTCGGTCCACGGCGCGAACCGCTTGGGCTCGAACTCGCTGATTGACCTTGTGGTCTTTGGCCGCGCGGCGGCGATCCGGGCAGGCAAAGTCGTGGATGCGGAAGCTGCGAACCCAGTTCTGAACCAGGCATCGGTCGACAATGCCTTTGACCGGTTCGACGCGGTGCGCAATGCCAGCGGTTCCATCCCGACCGCCGAGTTGCGGCTTGAGATGCAGAAAACCATGCAAGCGGATGCTGCCGTATTCCGTACCGCCAAGACCATGGCCGAAGGCGTCGAGAAGATGACGGCAATCGCTGCCAAGATGGACGATCTGAAAGTCACCGACCGGTCGCTGGTCTGGAACAGTGACCTGATGGAAACGCTGGAATTGACCAACCTGATGCCCAACGCGCTGGCCACGATCGTCGGCGCAGAGGCGCGCAAGGAATCCCGTGGTGCCCACGCGCACGAAGATTTCTCTGCGCGTGATGATGAAAATTGGCGTGTTCATACGGTTAGCCGGGTCGAAGGCAACCAGGTCGAGCTTAGCTATCGTCCCGTGATCGTCGATCCGCTGACGACCGAAGACGAAGGTGGCATCAGCCTGAAGAAAATCGCGCCCAAGGCACGTACGTTCTAAAAGGCTCGGACAGCAGGCAATGGTGAGCAAGCGCCAAATACCCACGAAGACCGCAACGGCCATTGGCCAGCGGTCGGTCCGTGTCCGGTGCTTGTCATGACGGTCGAGGTCCTGCAATCCGGTTCAGGCGATCCCAAGATCATCCTGATCGGGCTGAACCGCTGTGCGACGACCTCGTTTCACAGGCTGTTTCAGAATAGCGGGATACCGTCGGTTCATTGGGAAGATGACCAGGGCCGAAACCTTGCGCACCGCATGTTGACCAACATAGCCATGGGGCGACGACCATTGGACGGGTTTGGAGCGGTGCGGGCCTTCACTGACATCGCTTTTGTCAGTTCGCGCTTCATGTTGGACGGGGCGCGTTTCTTCCGTGAATTGCATGCAGCTTACCCGAATGCCTATTTCTTGCTGAACACGAGGGACAGGGATGACTGGATAGCTTCGCGCGCCAACCATTCCGGTGGCGGGTATCTGGATCGGTGCTGCAAAGCCAATGGGCAGAGTGCGGATGAAGTGAAACACGGCTGGGCGCATATGTATGATGTGCACCATGCCGAGGTCGAAGCCTATTTCGACGGCAACTCGCGATTCCTGCGCTTTGATATCGACTGTGGTGATCCGCGGCGCGTTGCGGACTGGCTCGCGCCGGATTTTGACGTGAACATCGCCCATTGGGGGCATTATAACCGAGGGGCGTCCCAGCGCGCCCGGACAGGCTGAAAGGCGGCCTTGTGCTGAATGGAGAATTGACATGGTTCAACTGACCCTGCCCAAAAATTCCCGGATTACAACCGGCAAGACCTGGCCCAAGCCGGATGGCGCGACCAATGTGCGCAAGTTCCAGATTTATCGCTGGAACCCGGATGATGGTCAGAACCCCCGTGTCGATACCTACTTTGTCGATATGGACACGTGCGGGCCAATGGTTTTGGACGCGCTGATCAAGATCAAGAACGAAATCGACCCGACCCTGACATTTCGCCGATCATGCCGTGAAGGCATCTGCGGCTCGTGCGCGATGAATATCGACGGGATCAACACACTGGCCTGTATCTATGGCATGGATGAGATCAAGGGCGACGTGAAAATCTATCCGCTGCCGCATATGCCTGTGGTCAAAGATCTGATCCCTGATCTGACCCATTTTTATGCCCAGCATGCGTCGATCATGCCGTGGCTGGAAACCAAGACCAACCGCCCTGCAAAGGAATGGAAGCAGTCGATCGAAGACCGGAAAAAGCTGGACGGTCTCTATGAATGTGTGATGTGCGCCAGCTGCTCGACCTCGTGCCCGAGCTATTGGTGGAACGGCGATCGGTATCTTGGTCCCGCTGCTCTGCTGCACGCATACCGCTGGATCATCGACAGCCGGGATGAGGCCACGGGTGAGCGCCTGGACGAGTTGGAAGATCCGTTCAAGCTCTATCGCTGCCACACCATCATGAATTGCGCCAAGACCTGCCCCAAAGGTCTGAACCCGGCCAAGGCGATTGCCGAGATTAAAAAGATGATGGTCGAACGCGCGGTATAATCACCTGCACTGAATTGCTGTAAACGCATGTCGATCTTGCAAAATAAGGCGATGTAGCCTCGGCTGCATTGCCTTATTTTTCGCTCAGGGAGGAGTGATGAGTTCGAGACAGGATCACTCCAATGAATGCAAACACATCCAAACAAAAAATCGACGCTAAAGAGGCGCTGAAACTGCTGGAGCAGGCATGGGCCTACTACACGCCGGAACCGGTTAAAGCCGACAAAGAGCCCGAGCTGTTCGAATACGCAAACGCGGCCTGATCCAATACGACAGCCCTTGAAAAACTTCGGTCAATCGGCAAAGCAGAGGAATGCCTGTTCTTCTGCTTTTGTTGGCCGCCGGAGTGTTCGCCTATTTTTTCTGGCGCTCGCGCCATTCCACGCTGACACGGGATTGTCGTTGGCGACAGGACAGACGCCATGGCATCTGGCGGTGTAGCTTTTGTGGAGCGGCAGTCGCTGCGCCGGACCAACCTATGCGCTGTCTTAAGGCAAGTGATGGTTGAGAATAGGGCTTTTCGCGAGCCAGAGAATCCGCCACTCTGCACGCCATGACCGGTTCCGAGAATACTGCCCGCCCCCCAGAAGATGCCGAAGCCCGTCGTTCGGTCGCCCCTGTCATTTGTTATCCGAACGATGCCTTGCCGCGACCAGATTTGCCCTGGATCAGATCTGTACGCCAACGGGCAGTCAAAACCGGCGAAGTCCTGGTTTCTCCGCGTGAGGCGCGCTGTTTCGATGTACCTGCCGGGCATTTCTTTCGCATCACATCGGTTCAAGGCCCGCAGGTTGGCGATTTGAACCTGTGGAATCGCAATGATTTGTCCGAGCGCTTTTATTCCGGAAAAACGCGGGCTCTGCATGGCACGCACCTGACCACCGGAGAGCGGATGTGGTCCAGTTTCCCACATCTGCGCCCGATGGCCACGATCATAGCGGATACACTGGAATGGTACGGGATCGATGCATACGGGGGATCGGTTCATGACGTAATCGGCACGCGTTGTGATCCATATACGGGCAATTTGCTGTCCGGCACGCAGTATCACCACTGTTGTCATTCCAACCTGACCCGCGCGCTGGCGGATCATCTGAGTATTCCGATGGATGAGGCCGAACCTGTGGTGCACGACGTTCTGAACGTCTTCATGTGTACCGGTTTCACTCGGGATACAGGTCAGTATTTCATGAAAGCATCGCCCGTTCGCCCCGGCGACTATCTGGAGTTCTTTGCTGAGATCGATCTGCTGGGCAATCTCAGCGCCTGTCCGGGTGGGGATTGTTCCTCCGAACATTCCTCGGACACAGCCGCGTGTTTTCCCTTGCTGGTCGAAACGTTTGCCGCGACGGTCACAGACCTGGATGGCTGGGAAAGCCCGGCGCGCAATGGCTATGATCGCACGCACGGGCGTTAGGATCGGCGGGCACCCACCTTACCGCTAGCTGCTCGGAAATGCGGCCTGTAGCGCGATTTCCACCATGTCTCCAAAGCTGCTTTCACGTTCCGAGGATGGCAGAGCTTCTCCCGTCAGAAGGTGATCGGAAACGGTGAGAACTGCCAGAGCACGGCATTTGTGGCGCGCTGCAAGGATATAGAGCTCGGCCGCCTCCATTTCGACGCCGAGAATCCCGTGGCGCACCATCTGTTCATTCAGGTCCGGGCGCTCATCATAGAAAACGTCCGAAGAATAAATCCCGCCGACATGGGTAGGGGTTGCTTTGGCAGCCGCCGCCTTTGCGGCCGCCTGCAACAAACTCCAATCGGCGCAGGGCGCAAAATTCAGTTCTTTCATGATACCGCGTGACGGCGTACTCAGCGTCGTCGAGGTCATTGCCAGAATGACGTCTCGAATTTTGACACTGTCCTGCATTCCGCCACACGACCCAATTCGGATCAGGGTTTTTGCACCGTAATCGCGAATTAACTCGTTTACGTAAATGGAGAGCGAGGGCATTCCCATGCCGCTACCCTGTATCGTTACAGGATTTCCCTTCCAATTTCCGGTAAACCCAAGCATTCCCCGGACGTTGTTGACCTGTTTCACATCGTCCAAAAACGTCTCGGCTGCCCATTTCGCCCGATAAGGATCTCCGGGTAATAGGACAGTGTCTGCAATTTCGCCTTTTTCAGCGCCGATATGAATTGTCATTGTTTCGCTCCGCCCTGATCAGATTTCTAGATCGGAAATATCGGCGCCCGCCTGCAACGCGTCATGCACCCATTTCGGTTTGCGGCCACGACCTGTCCAGGTTTGTTCCGGATTGCCAGGATTGCGGTATTTTTCTTTTGTTTTCTTTTGCTTGGATGCGCGGGGTGCATCGCCTGAAAGTTCGGACAGCGAATACCCGAATTCTGCGGCAGCCTTTTCTGCGGCTTTCAAAGCCTCACGGCGCTCGCGTTTTTCCGCTCCTACCAAGGCTTTTTCGACATCGTCGCGCAATGCCAAAAGGTCTTTGCGCGACATCTGTTCAAGATTGAACCCCATCATTCATCTCCAAAGGATATATTTTACGGTACACTTGAGCGCGCACCGTAATTCTAGCGAATGGTTTATTCCATCCCAAATATCCAAAGCGAAGAAACGGGGAATTAAGGTTCTAAAACCTCAGTTACTCGGCTGCGAGGTTTTTGGGGTCAACCAGCGTTACAATATCGCTCATGATCGCATTAAGTTCAAAGTTTTTGGGGGTGTAAACCTTGGCTACACCCATGGCTTTCAATTTTGCGGCATCTTCATCCGGAATAATTCCGCCGACAACCACGGGAATGTGAGACAGGCCAGCCTTTTGCAGCCGATCCATTACATCTTCGACCAAAGGCAGATGGCTACCGGACAGGATCGACAACCCGATGACATGTGCGTCATCATCGCGGGCTGAGGTGACAATTTCTTCCGGGGTCAGCCGGATACCCTCATAGCTGATATCCATGCCGCAGTCGCGGGCACGGAACGCGATTTGTTCGGCGCCGTTGGAATGGCCGTCCAACCCCGGTTTTCCAACTAGGAATTTCAGGCGCCGTCCCAGTTTGTCGCTGACGGCATCAACCGCCGCGCGCAGGTCCTCCAACCCTTCGGTCTTGTTCGAGACCGAACCGGAAACGCCGGTCGGGCCACGATAAGTGCCGAAAACCTTGCGCATCTCTTCGGCCCACTCCCCGGTTGTCACACCCGCCTTGGCAGCGGCAATGGACGGCTCCATGACGTTCGCTCCTGTCTGAGCCGCCTGGCGCAACGCGGACAAGGTCGCTGTAACAGCCGCTTCGTCGCGCTCAGCCCGCCACGCGTTCAGGCGGTCGATCTGTTCCTGTTCTACCGCAGGATCAACGACCATGATGCCGCCATCTTCGGTCTGAAGGGGCGAAGCCTCGCCTTCCATCCATTTGTTCACGCCGACGACCACAGTTTCGTTGCGTTCGATCCGGTTCAGACGTTCAGCGTTGGAATCCACAAGGCGGGATTTCATATACTCGATTGATGCAACCGCACCGCCCATCGCATCCAGATTCGCAAGCTCTGCCCGCGCGCCTGCTTTCAATTCTTCGACCTTGCCATCAACGGCAGGGTTGCCATCGAACAGGTCATCGAATTCCAACAGGTCAGTTTCATAGGCCAGAATCTGCTGCATCCGCATGGACCATTGCTGGTCCCAGGGGCGTGGCAGGCCAAGCGCCTCGTTCCAGGCAGGCAACTGCACCGCACGGGCGCGTGCATTCTTCGACAGGGTTACGGCCAGCATCTCGATCAGGATGCGGTAGACATTGTTCTCAGGTTGTTGCTCGGTCAGCCCCAGAGAGTTCACCTGCACACCATAGCGGAAGCGGCGGAACTTTGGGTTCTCGACACCATATCGCTGTTGCAGGATTTCGTCCCAAAGATCGACAAATGCGCGCATTTTGCACATTTCAGTGACAAAGCGGATACCAGCATTCACAAAAAAGGAAATCCGGCCGCAAAGCGCGGGGAAATCCTCGGCAGGTACTCGTGGGCGCAATTCGTCCAGCACGGCGATGGCTGTTGCCAGCGCATAAGCAAGTTCTTGTTCCGGTGTCGCGCCAGCCTCTTGCAAATGATAGGAACACACATTCATCGGGTTCCACTTGGGGGCATTGGAATAGCAATACTCGGCCACGTCCGCGATCATCTTCAGCGACGGTTTTGGCGGACAGACATAAGTGCCCCGGCTCAGATACTCCTTGATCAGGTCGTTCTGGACTGTGCCCTGCAACTTGGAAATGTCAGCGCCTTGTTCCTCGGCTGCGGCGATGTAAAGGGCAAGCAACCAAGGGGCGGTCGCGTTGATCGTCATTGACGTGTTCATCTGTTCCAGCGGAATCTGATCGAACAAAACCCGCATATCGCCCAGATGGCAGACGGGCACCCCGACCTTGCCAACTTCGCCACGTGCCAACGTGTGGTCACTGTCATATCCGGTCTGGGTGGGCAGATCGAAGGCTACCGAAAGACCGGTTTGCCCTTTGGCGAGGTTGCCACGATATAGCGCGTTCGAGGCCTTGGCGGTAGAATGACCGGCATAGGTCCGGATGAGCCAGGGGCGATCTTTCTGCATCTGCGTCATGAAGGGGCCTCGCGTTTCGGTGGGCAATAAAATTACGTCTATGGGTTCTAAAGCGCAATTTTCGGGACAAGTCAATTCGCTGCGTTGCGGCATCCTGCAATTGTTCAGATTGTGAGCAGCTGCGATTGGTGGCAAGGTGCGGCTATGACGCAAACCGTGGAACTTCCGCTTTGGCTTTTTGTGCTGATCGTGGTCTTTGCCATGGTTACTTTCGCTTCACATTTCCTGTTCCCGTCAGTCCGATGGTTCTTCCGCCGTCGGTTGGAACGTGCCGTGGCGCGTTTGAACCAGCGCCTGCAACGTCCGATCCAACCGTTCAAGCTGGCCCGTCGGCACGACATGATTCAACGGCTGATTTATGATCCACAGGTCGGTAAAGCGGTCCAGCATCACGCCCTTGAAACCGGAATACCCGAAGCCGTCGCATCCGAACAAGCACGCCGCTATGCCCGCGAAATCGTGCCGTCCTTTTCCGCCTTCGCCTATTTCAGTTTTGCGATCCGTTTGGCCCGGCTGCTAAGCAACACGTTCTACGAGGTGCGGCTTAGCTACGAAGACGAAGACTCGGTCAGGACCATCGACCCTGATGCAACCGTTGTTTTTGTGATGAACCACAGAAGCAACATGGACTATGTGTTGGTTACATATCTGGCGGCCCCGCATTCTGCTTTATCCTACGCGGTAGGAGAATGGGCTCGGGTTTGGCCGCTCAGCCGGTTGATCCGTGCAATGGGTGCTTACTTTATCCGGCGCAAGTCAGGCAGCGAGCTCTACCGGCAGGTTTTGTCCACCTATGTGCGCCATGCGACCGAAGCCGGTGTGACGCAAGCCATGTTTCCAGAAGGTGGTTTAAGCCTGACAGGAGCGCTCGCCCGCCCAAAGCTTGGATTGCTCAAGTACATAATGGATGGGACGACGTCGCAGGGGCGTGATGTTGTATTCGTTCCCGTCGCTTTGAATTATGATCGCGTGCTTGAAGACACCATTCTGACCCGCGCGGCGTTGGGAACAGAACGTCGTTTCCGGGCGCGGATCGGGGTCATCACGCGTTGGATTCTCAAACAGATCTGGCGGCGAGTGATCGGGCGCTACAAGCGGTTTGGGCTGGCATCGGTCCGGTACGGGCTGCCGATTTCTCTGAAAGAGTTCCGGGCCGAGGGTAGTGACGACATGATGACCGATCTGGCGCGTACATTGATGCAGCGTATCCAGAACGCGATCCCGTTGGTCCCGGCCCCTGCGGCCTGTTTGCTGATACGTGACAATGGGCCGATGGCGGAACAGGAACTGCGGTCCTCTATTCAGGCGATGATGGAACGCGACGGTAAGCAGACCCAAGACAATGCATTGGCCATATCAAGCGCATTGGACCAGTTGATTGAACGACGGATACTCAAGCGGCAGGGGCATATTCTTTCTGCATCTGGGCAACGCGGTGATCTGCTGGAGTATTATGCAGCATCTGTACCGGTGGCAGCGCGCCTCCTTGATTCTGCGGATGCAAAATAATTTCTGCAACTGCTGGGTCATAAAATTACAAATTTGCATCAAAAACGGTTGCAATATTTCGCGATGGCCAATATTTCATCTGATAAAGCGCGCGATTCTGCGTCGCGGCAAAAGTATTGAAAAAGGAGGCCAGCATGGCTTTGGACACCGAAACCGGTATCGCGTCGTATGAGGCACCCGAAAAAGACCTCTATGAAATGGGTGAGATCCCTCCGATGGGATATGTCCCGAAACAAATGTACGCCTGGGCCATCCGAAAGGAACGCCATGGCGAGCCAAACACTGCGATGCAGCAGGAAGTGGTCGATGTACCCACGCTGGACAGCAATGAGGTGCTTGTTCTGGTGATGGCTGCAGGCGTTAATTACAACGGTGTCTGGGCTGCACTGGGCCAGCCGATCAGCCCCTTTGATGGCCATAAGGCACCGTACCATGTCGCGGGTTCTGATGCATCGGGTATCGTCTGGGCCGTTGGTGACAAGGTCAAGCGGTGGAAGGTTGGCGACGAAGTTGTCATCCACTGCAACCAGGACGATGGCGACGACGAAGAATGCAACGGCGGCGACCCAATGTATTCGACCAGCCAGCGGATCTGGGGCTATGAAACACCTGACGGCTCATTCAGCCAGTTCACACGCGTGCAGGCTCAGCAGTTGATGCCGCGCCCCAAGCACCTGACTTGGGAAGAAGCGGCCTGCTACACGCTGACACTCGCGACAGCTTATCGTATGCTGTTTGGTCACGAACCGCATGACCTGAAACCGGGTCAGAACGTTCTGGTCTGGGGTGCCTCGGGCGGTCTGGGATCTTATGCTATCCAGTTGATCAACACAGCCGGGGCAAACGCGATCGGGGTGATCTCGGACGAAAGCAAGCGTGATTTCGTCATGGGTCTGGGCGCAAAGGGGGTTCTGAACCGCCGCGACTTTAATTGCTGGGGTCAACTGCCCACGGTCAATACGCCCGAATACGCCGAGTGGTTCAAAGAGGCCCGCAAATTCGGCAAGGCAATCTGGGACATCACCGGCAAGGGCAACAACGTCGACATGGTGTTCGAGCATCCGGGCGAGAGCACCTTCCCGGTCTCGACTTTCGTGGTGAAAAAAGGCGGCATGGTTGTGATTTGTGCGGGGACGTCCGGGTTCAACTGCACATTCGACGTGCGTTACATGTGGATGCACCAGAAACGCCTGCAGGGTTCGCATTTTGCCCATCTGAAACAGGCGGCGGCGGCGAACAAGCTGATGGTCGAGCGCCGCCTGGATCCCTGTATGTCCGAGGTGTTTGCCTGGAACGACCTACCGGAAGCACATATGAAAATGCTGCGGAATGAACACAAGCCGGGCAACATGTCTGTGCTTGTTCAGGCACCGCGTACCGGATTGCGCACCCTTGAGGAGGTTTTGGACGCAGGCTGATAAAGTTCAGGACCTTAGACAAAAACCACCCGCGAATCGCACTGTCAGTTCGCGGGTGGTTTGCTGTTTGCAGGCCTATTTCATGCTTTCAGATGCTTGCGATTTTTACCCCCGCTATTTTTGGGGAGTAGAAACCGGTGAATAGGTCGAAAAAGTTCATACATGTTATGGTTGTGTTAACGCTTCGTTAACTGTTTCAGAGAGACCCTGATGGCGCAAAATGAGTGGATATTGGACGTACTATCGGACCTCAACGCTTTCGCCGTTGCGAATGGGTTGAGCGCGCTTGCAGAACAGCTTGATGATACAAGGCTGATTGCCGCGGCCGAGATCGCGTCCCTGAAGAACGAGGCACGGGCGCCCGCGGATGGGAACGAAAACCGATTTGGGTCAAATCCTGCAGGATTTGGAAAACACCAGCACGCTTGAAGAGCTCAGCATCGTCGCCGAGTGTCTGCGAGACACTTTGAAGGTTGCACATCTGACATATCACTGGGTTGACGGCGCAGGTGACCAATACGGGTATACGACATACTCAGACGCCTGGGACGAACGATACAGGGAAAAAAACTATCATCGTATCGACCCTGTAATTCTGGGGTGTTTCCAGAGATTTCACCCGGTTGACTGGAAGTCGCTGGACTGGTCCAGCAAGGTGGCCAAATCATTCCTTCAGGATGCCCACGACCATGGGGTCGGCAATCAGGGATACTCGATCCCGATCCGAGGGCCAAACGGTCAGTTCGCTCTTTTTACCGTTAACCACAGCTGCGACGATCAAACCTGGCAGACCTTTATCTCGACCTACGGGCGTGAGTTGATTCTTGTTGCGCACTACATCAACCGCAAAGCGCTGGAGTTTGAAAAGGACAGGCAACCGGATGCCACGCGCGGCCTGTCACCCCGTGAAATCGACGCCATTACCCTTTTGGCACTGGGTTACAGCCGTGCTCAGGTGGCGCATTCCCTGTCGATTTCCGAACACACGCTACGCGTTTACATTGAAAGCGCCCGATCGAAACTCGGAGCCCTTAACACGACCCACGCAATCGCAACGGCACTCAGCCGGGGATTAATAGTGGTTTAAGGGCAGAGCGTACTCAAAACGCAATATTAACCACGACTCTGTACCCCCTTCGTTCCTGCACAGGACGACAAGGGGAAAAGTCATGTTGCGTTATCTATATGCCGATGAGTTACACAGATTTCCGACTCTGGCTGAGGGGATGTTCAAGGATCGCGCAGATCAGTTCAAAACCCGGTTGGGGTGGGATGTCCATGTCAACAAAAAAGGAGAAGAGCGGGATGAGTACGACGACCTCAACCCGCTTTATGTCATCTGGGAAGAACCGGATGGCAGCCATGGCGGGTCGATGCGGGTATTGCCGACAACAGGCCGGGTAATGATCAATGAGGTGTTTGGGCATCTCAACGGCGGCAAGCCGATTTGCAGCCCGCTGATCTGGGAGGTGACCCGGTTCTGCCTGTCCCGCACAGCCAGCCCGCACACTGCCGGGGCCATCATGCTAAGCGGGGGCGAGATGATGGAAGGCTTTGGCCTGACGCATATTGCCGGTGTTTTTGATGCCCGTATGATCCGGATCTATCGTCTGATCGGGTCGTCCCCCGAGGTTCTTGGAACCCAAGGCAAAGGGCGTGACCAGATCTCGGTTGGGTTGTGGCCCTATTCAGCGGATGATTGCAACCGCGTGGCTGAACGGGCAGGCATCCCGCGTGAGCTTTCGCGCATGTGGTTCAAGGCGGCTTTCGGGCGATCCAAACTGCACCGATTTGCCTTGTCTGCCTAAGGACCGGAAAACGCAATTCCGCATCTGGTGATGGTTGGCGCGGCCCTGTAGGGTCGCGCCATGTCTTTGCCCAACGTGACCTTCTCAGATGATCAGGCCGCCGCGTATGACAGCATCGCTGAGATGCTGCGCTCAGCCGGTGTCGACCTGGAGGACGATGCCCTTCTGAAACTGCCGGGGGCAGGGAAGTCTGGCGTGATGGCTGTCATCGGCAAGGCCGGGTCCGGCAAAACGTTGCTACTGGCCGAACTTTACAAAGCGCTGGCGGAGACCGGCGTTCAGGTCGTGTCCGGCGATTACGAAAGCCGGAAATCCAGAGACAAGCGCAGCCTTGCCATTCTGGCCCCCACGAACAAGGCCGCAAGTGTTCTGCGCCTTCGCGGTGTTCCGGCAACTACTATTCACCGCATCCTTTATACGCCGGTTTATGACCCGGAATACGAGCGTATCGCCGAGTGGCTGGCCGGAAATGATGAGCGTCCCGAGATCGAAGGTCTGACAGACGAAGCTTTGGACCGTGCTGCTGCGTTTTATCATAACAACAAATCGATACCCGGAGCGCTGGCCGCAGCCGGATTGCGCGGTTCAGATTTCATTACCGGTTGGAAACGCCGTGAGGAACCGCTGGATATCGGGTTTGTCGATGAGGCGTCGATGCTGGATGATCGTCAGTTCGAGGACCTGAAAGAGATATTCCCGACCCTTCTACTGTTCGGTGATCCCGCACAGCTGGCTCCGGTCAATCAGTCCGGCAGCATGGTGTTTGAAGCCTTGCCCGAACCGCGAAAGCTGACGCTTCAGCGTGTGCATCGGCAGGATGCAGATAACCCGATCCTGGATCTGGCGCACGCTCTTGCCGATCCGTCGATGGGATTTGAAGAATTTGAACGTCTGGTCGAAGACACTGCCCGGCGGGATGACAGGGTCGTTTGGGGGCAGCGGGTCGAAGTTGATCTGATGGCGCGCAGCCCGGTTCTGGTCTGGCGCAACGCCACGCGCATTCGTTTGATACAGGCGTTCAGGCAGGTTCATGGTGCACCGGATACGGAGCTTTTGGAAGGCGAGCCGCTGATCTGCGACGGGATCGAGTTGCCGTTGAAGCACCGCAAGAAGCGGTTGGATCTTGAGGCGCGCGGCCTGATCAAAGGAGCCCAGGTTGTTTATCTTGGTCCCGGTCGCAAACCGGGGTTTTCGCGCTTGCATGTGATGGGGGCCGAAGACCCACAGGTCAGCGCTGCGTCGATTGTCCAGATCGAAAAACCGGATGAGGAAGAGCCCTTCATTCCTTTTGCTGCCCGTATGGGGGCGACGTTTTTGCACGGGGCTGCGGTGACGATACATAAGGCACAAGGATCACAGTGGGACACGGTTCAGGTGTTTGCCCCTGACATTTACGCCGCGGCCCGTATGGGCCGTTCCGAGGCTGGGCAACCTTTGTGGAAGCGTTTGGCTTATGTTGCGATCACACGCGCTCAAGAGCGTTTGATCTGGGTGGTCCGTAACCGGCTGTCGAAACCCACCCACCCGTTGCAGATTGATGATTTGCGCGCGGTCCCCGCAGTTTCACTCACACTGGAGACAGAAGAGACATGGGTTCCATAATCGTAACTGGTGCAAGCTCTGGCATAGGTCGGGCCACCGCCGAGCTTTTTCTGGCGCAGGGCTGGACGGTCGGGCTGCTGGCGCGCAGCGCGGACAAGCTGAATGCCCTCGCGCAAGAATACCCGGCGGCCATAGCAATGCCCGCCGATGTGACCGACCCGGACGCAGTCAAACAGGCGTTCCACGTATTCATGGATCGGACAGGGCGACTTGATGTTCTGTTTAACAACGCTGGTATTTTTGCCCGCGGGGGCACAATCGACGAAATCGCGTTGGACGATTGGTATCAAACCGTCAACGTCAACCTGAACGGTATGTTTCTATGCGCGCGTGAGGCCTTTGGGATCATGCGTCATCAAAGCCCGCAGGGCGGGCGGATCATCAATAACGGATCGATTGCAGCGCATGTTCCGCGTCCGAATTCTGTACATTATTCGGCGACCAAACATGCCATTACGGGGCTGACGCGCAGCCTTTCACTGGATGGACGATCCTTTGGAATTGCATGTGGTCAGATCGATATCGGCAACGCACGCACGCAGATGGTTCAGGATCTGGTGGATGCGGCGCAGGCGGCAGGCCAGACGCCGGACCCAACCATGGCGGTTGAAGATGCCGCGCGGTCCGTTCTGCATATGGCCACCCTGCCGCCCGAAGCGAATGTGCAGTTCATGACGGTCATGGCCACGACCATGCCCTATATCGGCAGGGGGTGAGTGTCAGTTTTCCCGCAACAGACGGAACGCTGTCGACGCGCCCCAACCCGCGGCAATTGCGATAACCAATGACATCAGCCCGTACCAAACGGGTTGCTGACGGGACATATTGTACAGAAACCGCTCCAACCCGACTTTGCGGACGTCGATTTTGGTTTCGTATTGCGATACAACCTCTCCTCCGCGGGTCAGGAAGATCCGAGCTGAGTAATCCCCTTCGGTCAGGTCCGCAGGCATGTCAATTGACGTCCGGAACAAGGTTTGTTCGTCCACGGCCACAGTGTTCTCGCGGATGGAATACAGCTGTTCAGATTCACGGATACGGATCACGGCATCTGCAAAATCCTGAGCACCACGGATGTGCATCGCCGCTCCGACCGACCGGATCGCGCGTTCGATCGAAATGCGGTGACGCAGGTCTTCGGTATCGGTCAGAATTTGATCCAACGGTTCGCTGGTGGCAACTGCGTAGAAACTTGGTGCCAGGTCGACCAGAACGCTATCGGTGTTTACCCAAATCCCAAGCTTTCGCTCTTTGCGGCGAACCGTTACGGGCTCGGACGGGCCTGCAACCGCTACAATAACCGCGACTGGTGGGCCTGGCGGAATGGGTGATTCCCGTTTGATGGCCCCGAAAATGAGGATCTCAGACCCGTCAAAGTCGGCAGTGATCGCAACACGATCCTGGCTGAGGCCCAGGACGACCTGCTCTTCATCGGCTGCGGCGGGCAGGCAGAACAGGCACAAAGCGGCAAAGACATAGCGCAGCATTCTTAATGCCCCCCGCTGTTGCCAAGCGAATAAAGCTCGGATGGTTCAAGAAGCAAATCAAGGGCCAGCTTGCCGCAGACGACCAGAACCAGCGCCGCCAACAGAACGCGTAGTTGTTCTGCCGGCATGCGCGAACCGATTACGGTTCCGATCTGGGCGCCAATGACGCCCCCGACCAGCAGCAATACCGCCAGGACAATGTCCACTGTATAGTTGGTGGTCGCGTGCAGCATCGTGGTAAATGCGGTTACGAAGATGATCTGAAACAACGATGTGCCGACAACGACTTTCGTGGGCATTCCCAGCAGGTAAATCATCGCCGGGACCATGATGAAGCCGCCACCGACCCCCATAATCGCGGACAAGACCCCGACGCTTAGACCAACTACAACCGGTGGAATGACCGAGATATAAAGACCTGATGTGCGAAAGCGCATCTTGAAGGGCATCGAATGAACCCAGCCACGTTGGCGGCGCTTGGCTGGCGCTGCCCCGCCTTTCTTGGCTTTGCGCAGCGCCCTCAAGCTTTCGATGAACATCAGGCTGCCAATGATACCAAGGAAGACCACGTAACAAAGGGTTACCAGAAGGTCGACCTGGCCTAGGCTTTTTAGATAGTTAAAGACAACAACGCCCAATGCAGCCCCGACTAGACCGCCTGTCAACAAAACCGTACCCATCTTGAGGTCAACGGTCTTTCGTCGAAAATGGGCCAGCACCCCGGAAAAGGACGATGCAACAATCTGATTGGCCTCTGTCGCAACCGCAACAGCCGGTGGTATGCCAATGAAAAACAGCAGCGGCGTCATGAGAAACCCGCCGCCGACCCCGAACATCCCCGACAGAATTCCAACCATTCCACCCAGACCAAGGAGTAGAAATGCATTTACCGAGACTTCGGCTATGGGCAGGTAAATATGCATGATACCGTCACTTTGCGCTGGGTCTTGGCTTGCCTTCTATCAAACTCGAATTCAAGAGCGGTTATTGTCGCGTGGTACGGGGAAAACAACATCATACCCCTCCAGGCTCTGCCAGAGAAAAGATCTCCAACGGCGGCAATAGAAGGTCAAATCCGATCTTTCCGGCAACGCCTATGACCAGCAACGCCAACAAAATGCGCAGCTGTTCGGCTTTCAGACGTGCACCGATCTGCGTCCCCAATTGCGCGCCCAGAACGCCGCCAAGCAACAAGAACAGGGCAAGCACTATGTCGACGCTGAAATTTGTCGACGCATGTATCATGGTTGTGAAACCGGCGACGAAAATGATCTGGAACAGGGATGTCCCGATAACCACTTTTGTCGGAATGCCAAGAACATAGATCATCGCGGGTACCATGATGAACCCGCCGCCGACACCCATGATCGCCGACAGGATGCCAACACCAAACCCGACCAGTGCAGGTGGTATGACCGAGATGTACAGGCTTGATGCCCGAAACCGCATCTTGAAGGGCAGTGCGTGAACCCATGTGCGCTGGCGTCGCTTGGGGGCAGGTTGATTCCCGGACTTTCTGGCTTTTCGGATGGCGGCAAGGCTTTCAATGAACATCAGGGTTCCGATGGCCCCCAGAAACACGACATAGCAAATCTGTACAGCCAGATCGACCTGTCCGAGATGCTTGAGAAAATTGAAAACCACCATACCCAGGGCCGCGCCAAACAACCCTCCGGTCAGCAGAACGCTTCCCATTTTCAGGTCCACGGTCTTGCGCCTGAGATGCGCCAGCAATCCCGAAATGGAAGAAGCGACAACCTGATTGGCTGATGTCGCAACGGCAACCGCCGGGGGAATGCCGATAAAAAACAGCAGCGGAGTGATCAAAAATCCTCCGCCGACACCGAACATGCCAGATAAAACACCGACGACCCCACCGATCCCCAACAGCAGGAATGGGCTGACAGAAACTTCGGCTATGGGAAGGTATACGTGCATACCCTCTTAGAACGGTTGCGGCATGCAAAATCAACTCTGCATGCCGCCTTGCAGCGAACAGGACTGAAACTCCATTCGGAACTGGCCTTATCAGCGCTCTTTGATGTAGGGCTCTCCGCCTGCCCGTGGTGGCACGGCCTTGCCGACAAAACCGGCCAGAATAACAACTGTCAGGATATAGGGCAGGGCGTCCATCACCTGGACCGGAATCACTACGCCGCCAAGATCGATGTTTTGGAACCGAAGTGCTACCGCCTGAAGCAGGCCAAACAGCAAACAGGCCCACATGGCGTGCCACGGGCGCCATTTGGCAAAGATCAAGGCGGCCAGCGCAATAAAGCCACGACCAGCGGTCATTTCCTTGACGAACCCAGCCTGCAAAGCCGTTGCCAGGTAAGCACCTGCAATACCACAAAGTACACCACAGATCGCGACGGCTGCGAAGCGCAGGCCAACCACGGACACGCCTGCTGTGTCGACCGCTGCCGGGTTTTCACCCACAGCTCGCAGGCGCAGGCCGAACCGTGTGCGGAAGAGCACCCACCATGTCGCTGGGACCATCAGGAATGCGACATAGACAAGGATGGAATGGCCTGAGAGCAGTTCGGAATAGATCGGGCCGACAATCGGAACCCCTCCGAGCGCGTCGGAAAATGGAAAATTGATAGGCTCGAACCGGCCGCCACCAAAGAGCGAGGGCGTGCGACCGCCCTGCTGGAACCAGCTTTGGGCGACAAGCACCGTCAGGCCCGAGGCAAGAAAGTTGATGGCGACACCCGAGATCAGCTGGTTGCCCCGGAAGGTTATCGATGCCAACCCGTGCAGTCCTGACAGCACCAGTGACGATCCGATACCAGCCAGCAGGCCCAGCCAGACTGACCCTGTAACCGCCGCGACAGCCGCAGAAAAGAACGCGGCTACCAGCATCTTACCTTCCAGCCCGATGTCGAAAATGCCAGCCCGTTCCGAATACAGACCGGCCAAACAGGCCAGCAAAAGCGGCGTGGAAAGGCGGATGGTCGAATCCAGAACCTGGATGAGGGTTACAAAGAAGTCCATTACTCTGCCCTCTTCCGCATACCAAGGAACAGTTTCTCAAGCGGCATCCGTACCATGTTGTCCAGTGCCCCAGTGAACAGGATCACCAGCGCCTGAATGACCACGATCAGTTCGCGGGGGATCGATGCCCACAGTGCCAGCTCGGCCCCGCCCTGATACAGGAACCCGAACAAAAGCGCGGCCAGCAATACGCCGAAAGGATGTGATCGCCCCATAAGGGCCACTGCAATCCCGATGAACCCAGCACCCTCGGTCGAGTTCAGGACAAGGCGCTCCGCCTCGCCCATAACGTTGTTGATGGCCATCAGACCTGCCAGCGCACCCGAGATCAGCATCGCAACAATGGTAATGCGAACCGGCGAGATGCCGGCATAGACCGCGCCGGTTTCTGAGTGGCCGTAAGCACGGATTTCATAGCCCAGCCGGGTCCGCCAGATCAGCGCCCAGACGACGACACAGGCCAGCAAAGCGATGAAGAACGTAATGTTTACCGGAGCCCCCCGGAACACCACGTTCTCTGCGGTTGAGAACATTGACTGGAATGTTGGCAGATGGACGGATTCGGGGAACCGTGCGGTTGCCGGGTCCTGCGACCCTTGCGGGCGCATGACATTGACCAGCATGTAGTTCAGAAAGGCAGCGGCAATAAAATTGAACATGATCGTGGTGATCACGATATGGCTGCCGCGCTTGGCCTGAAGATAGGCCGGGATAGCGGCCCAAAACGCGCCGAACAGCATTGATGCGGCGCAGGCCGCAAGCAATGCAATGCTCCAATGCGGCCAGTCGACGTAAAGGCAAACCATGGCCACCCCAAGACCGCCCAGCATCGCCTGACCTTCGCCACCGATGTTGAACAAGCGGGCGTGGAATGCGACGGCGACCGCAAGACCGGTAAACATGAAATTCGTCGCGTAATAGAGCGTATAGCCCCAGCCATAGGTTGACCCCAACGCGCCCGAAACCATCAGCTTAACAGCTTCGACGGGGTTTTCTCCGATGGCGAGGATGACCAGCGCCGACAGGATAGCGGCCAGCATCAGACTGATCAGCGGGATCAGAACGACATCGGCCCATTTAGGCATTTTTTCCATCCTACGCGGCCTCTCCTGAAACACCGGCCATCAGCAGGCCAAGTTCTTTTTCATCTGTTTCATTGGGCAGCCGTTCACCCATGATATGCCCGTCGAACATCACTGCGATCCGGTCGGACAGCGAGAATATCTCTTCCAACTCAACCGAAACCAGCAGGATCGCCTTGCCTTGATCGCGCAGGGCTACGATCTGCTTGTGAATGAATTCGATCGCGCCGATGTCAACGCCGCGCGTCGGCTGGCCGACCAGCAGCAGGTCAGGGTTTCGCTCGATTTCGCGGGCAACGACGATTTTCTGCTGGTTTCCACCCGAAAAGCTCTTGGCTGCAAGCCAAGGATCCGGTGGCCGGACATCGAATTTCTCGATCTTGGCTTCGGTATCAGCACGCAACGCGGCATTGTCCATGAACAGGCCCCGCTGATAAGCGGGGTCCCGGTGATAGCCAAAGGCCACGTTTTCCCACGCGTGGAAATCCATAATCAAACCTTCACGCTGCCGATCTTCCGGCACATGCGCTATATGCTGTGCACGACGCGCCTGACCGTCAGATCCGGCTCCGCTTAGGGCCAGCGGTTCGCCGTTCAGCTTGATCGAGCCTTGTCCCGGACGCATCCCGCCCAGAACCTCCAGCAGTTCCGACTGCCCATTGCCCGCCACACCGGCAATACCGACGATCTCACCTGCACGAACGGTCAGGTCGATACCTTTGACCCGTTCAACACCGGCGGAATCGAAAACGCTCAGCTTTTCGATCTCAAGAATGGGTTTGCCCGGCGTCGCAGGCACCTTGTCGACTTGCAGCAAAACCTTGCGGCCTACCATCAGCTCGGCCAATTCTTCAGGGCTGGTGTTCGAAGTTTTTACCGTAGCTGTCATCTGCCCACGGCGCATGACCGAAACGGTATCGGTGTTTTCCATGATTTCGCGCAGCTTGTGGGTGATCACGATGATCGTTTTCCCTTCGGCCCGCAGACGATCCAGGATACGGAACAGTTGGTCAGCCTCAGCCGGGGTCAGAACACCAGTCGGTTCATCCAGAATCAGAATCTCGGCCTTGCGATACAATGCCTTCAAAATTTCGACACGCTGCTGCATCCCCACACCGATCTCATCAATGCGTTTGTCGGGGTCAACGAACAGTTCGTATTCTTCTTCCAGTTCTTTCAGCTCTTTGCGGGCCTTGGCCAGAGACGGAGCCAGAAGGCCGCCATCTTCAGCACCCAGAACGATGTTTTCCAGAACCGTGAAATTCTCCACCAGCTTGAAATGCTGAAACACCATCCCGATGCCCGAGGCGATAGCCGCCTGGCTGTCAGGGATTTCGGTCTTTGTTCCGTTGATCCAAATTTCACCTTTGTCGGCTTTGTAAAAGCCGTAGAGGATGCTCATCAGCGTGGATTTTCCCGCACCGTTTTCACCGATGATCCCATGGATCGTACCGGGGGCGACGCTGATTGAGATGTCTTTGTTGGCCTGAACCGGCCCAAAGGATTTGGAAATCCCTTTGAGCTCAATGGCGGGGACGGTCATGTCTTACCCTCAACTGCCGAAAAGCCCATCCGGCAGGTGGCACGGATGGCAGAGTGGATGGCAGGGCGGAAGGGTTCCTTCCGCCCCGCGCGGTATCAGAACTGCAGTGCGGGGCAGCTGTCGTTCTCGTAATAGCTGACAACGGTGATATCGCCGTTGATGATGGCTTTGCGGGCTTCTTCCACCGCATCGTTCATTTGGGCCGAAACAAGTTCTTTGTTGTTATCGTCCATGGCGACGCCAACACCTTCCTCGGCCAGACCCATTGTGAACACGCCGGTTTCTACGGCGTCACCTGCTTTCATCGCGTCATACACCGCGACGTCCACACGCTTCAGCATCGACGTCAGGACCTTGCCCGGATGCAGGTGGTTCTGGTTGCTGTCCACGCCGATCGACAGGATGCCTTCGTCAGCTGCCGTTTGCAGAACGCCTACACCTGTACCACCAGCCGCGGCATAGATCACGTCAGCACCCTGGCTGATCTGTGCTTTTGTAAGTTCCGAACCTTTTACAGGATCGTTCCACGCCGCAGGGGTAGTGCCGGTCATGTTGGCGACAACATTGATGTCCGGGTTCACGGCTTTGGCGCCTTGTGCGTATCCGCAGCCAAAGTGGCGGATCAGCGGAATGTCCATACCGCCGATGAAGCCAACGGTGCCCGATTTCGATGCCATCGCTGCCATCATGCCAACCAGGTACGATCCTTCATGCTCGGCAAAGCCGATCTGGCGGATGTTGGGGATGTCCAGCCAGTTCACGTCGACGGCCACGAATTTGGTTTCAGGATAGTCACCTGCAACGGCCGACAATGGATCAGCCATACCAAAGCCCATGGTGATGATCGGGTTGGCACCTGATTCTGCGAAACGGCGCAGAGCCTGTTCGCGCTGTGCTTCCGACTGGATCTCGATCTCGCGGTATTCGCCGCCGGTCTCATCGGCCCAACGCTGCGCGCCATTATATGCGGCTTCGTTGAAAGATTTGTCGAACTTGCCGCCCAGGTCAAAGATCAGCGCCGGTTCAGCGAAAGCTGCACCTGCGGTCAGAGCGACAGCAGCGGCAGCACCCATCAAGGATTTCATCAGGGTCATTTAAGTCTCCCATTTTTTTTTGTTGGCACGAAGTCAGATTAGCCCCGTTTACCCACTTTTAGCGAGCATAAGTGTTGTGATGGCGGGAATTAAGGACGTTTGCAACCGTCATGGTCAATTGATTTCTGACCAAATGGTCTAAAAAATCTTTGGTTGCCGTTAGGGCAGTGGGCGTTCCATCACAAGAGCATCGATATTTGGGCCTGTTTTTCTGGAATAATACCCCTTGCGCCGACCGCACTGGCGATACCCGCATTGCCCATACAGCGCGATTGCTGCAACATTGTCGGCAGCCACGTCCAGAAAAGCGCGGTTTGCCTGCAAAGTGACTGCCCGGTCGTGCCAGTTGCGCATGGTCTGAAACCCGAGACCTTGTCTTTGAAACGCGGGGTGAGTCGCAATCGTCAGCAACTCTGCCTCACCCGCGATCACCTGAAACAGGGCAAAGCAACGGGCATCCCCAACGCAGTCAGTGAACCGGTTCTCCAAAAGGCTGGCGAATTCATCGGCAGTCCAGGGGCGTGACTGGGTGAATGCCGCTGCATGTGTCGCTGCCATCTCGTAAGGCGTCATTGGTCCAGTAACACAGGCGGCACATCTCGGGACGGGGCTGCGTCCGCAGGTCTGACATATAGCGGGGCCGGAGGTGCACTGACCTTGCGCCATCGTCTTGCGGCATGTCTGGCAACGGCTTGTACCTGCAATGCGGGATCGGAGCAGACATACAAAGGCCCATGCTGTTCGGCCTCGTCCCTGGGCAAAAGGCAAGGGCCGGTTCCGGGAAGTTGTACATACACCTGTTCGCGCGGCGCAGGGATGGCTGGTAGCTGTCCCTCTTCTGCCAGTTCAATCAGAGCATCGAATCCAGAAACGCCCACCGCCGGGACGCCAAGGCCCAAGGCAAGGCCCCGGGCGGCAGAGACCGAGATGCGTATACCCGTGAAATTGCCGGGCCCAATCCCAACACCGATAGCGTCCAGATCGGCCCATACGCAACCGGCCTCGGTCAGCACTTCTTGCAGCAAGGGCATCAATCGTTCGGCTTGACCCCGCGACATGCCTTCGACACGGGATACTGCGATCACACCGCCACGCAACAAAGCGGCCGCGCAATGCGCGGCCGATGTATCAAATGCCAGGATCGTCGGGTCAGACGGCAACTGGGCGAACCTCAGTCACTTCGGGGATGTAATGGCGCAGCAGGTTTTCGATACCCATCTTCAGTGTCAGGGTTGATGACGGGCACCCCGCGCAGGCACCTTGCATGTGCAGGTAGACGATGCCGCGATCAAAACCATGAAAGGTGATGTCGCCACCATCCTGTGCCACGGCCGGGCGCACGCGGCTGTCCAGCAGGTCTTTGATCTGGTTGACGATTTCTGCATCTTCTCCGGTATGTTCGGCATGACCCGAGGCCGCTGCCGCGTCGGCACCCATGACGGGCTGGCCGGATTGATAATGCTCCATCACTGCGCCAAGAATTGCAGGTTTGATGTGATCCCATTGAACATCGTCGGATTTGGTCACCGTGACAAAGTCGTTTCCAAAGAACACACCGGTCACGCCGTTTACGGCAAAGATTCGTTTGGCCAATGGGGACTTGTCACCAGCCTCGGCTGTCGGGAAATCCGCGGTTCCAGCCTCAAGAACCGTTTGGCCGGGCAGAAATTTCAACGTGGCCGGGTTTGGGGTGGATTCGGTCTGGATGAACATGAGGCAGCTCCGTCTGAGGTGTTTCTGATATGCGCTCAGGGGTCGGAGAAGTCAATATTTGGAACGATTCTAAATTGTGACCGCGTAACGAATCGCGTCATCCAGCCGGTCATCCCCCCAAAACAGCTCTGTTCCTGCCACGAAAGTCGGTGCGCCGAACAGGTCAAGTGCTTTTGCGCGCGCGGATTGCTCGAACAGCGCAGCCTTGATGCTCGGATCTTTTGCGCGATTTATCACTGCCGCAGGCAGACCCGCCATCTTCAGGCAATCCTCAAGCACGTCTTCGTCAGAGATGTCCCTCCCGCCCCCGAATTCAGCGCTGAAGACAGCCTTTGCGAAGGAAGCCCGTTCTTCGCGATGCGCAAGGGCCAGAGCCAGGCGCGCTGCGGTGAGGGAGTTTTGCGGGAACGGGTCAGGCCGAACCAACGGCAGCCCTCGTGCGCCGCAAAGACGTTCCATGTCGCGCCACATATAGCGCCCTTTGGCCGGATACAGGTTGAACGGTGACGTGCGCCATCCCTGATCCGCGAAAATCGGACCCAACAGAAAAGGCTGCCAGTCGACCGGGACGCCTTTGTCCTGCGCAGCCTGTTCGATCCGCATCGCGCTGAGATAGGAATAGGTCGAGGCGAAGTCGAACCAGAACTGCAACGTCTTCGCCATGTTCGATCCTCAGGTGATTTCTTCCAACTTTTCCTTGCTCAGGTCACCTGGAACAATCGTGATCGGGATCGGTAGGCTGCCAGAGTTTTTTGTGAGCTGGGTTACCAGCGGACCGGGGCCTTTCTTGTCAGTCCCCGCCCCAAGAACAAGAACGCCGATCTCAGGGTCAGACTGAACGTGTTCGATGATCTGCGGCACCGGATCACCTTCGCGAATGGCCAGTTCAGGTTCTACGTTCTGTTTGTCGCGCATCCATTTGGCGAAGACTTCGAAATGGGCATGGATACGTTCCCGGGCTTCTTCGCGCATGGTTTCGGCAACACCGATCCAGTGATTGAACTCGTCCGGCGGAATAACCGACAAGATCGTCACTCCGCCACCTGTATGCGCGGCACGCATCGCGGCGAACCGCATTGCGTTCAGGCATTCACGGCTGTCATCCAGAACAACTAAGAACTTACGCATGGGTGTCCTCTTCAATTTTAAGGGATCATGCCCGAGCGTTTGCGTGCTGGCAACTCGGACACGTTCATGTCGATGTACTAGCGTTCGCTTGCAGCCCAGTCCCAGTAAAGTGTGCGGGCACGGCGGGCAATGGGACCAACCTGAAACTGTGTGTCTTCCAGCGCAGTTACCGATGTGATCTTGCTCATATTGCCGGACATGAAAACCTCATCCGCCTGGTGAAAATCCTCGAAACCCAAGACCGTTTCATGAACTGTAACACCATCCTCGCGCAGATTCTTGATATGTCGCGCCCGCGTGATCCCTGCCAAAAATGTGCCGTTGGGGATCGGGGTAAAGACCTCGCCATCCTTGACCATGAAGATGTTGGCCGTTGCCGTTTCGGCCACATTGCCCATCGCGTCAGCGACCAGAGCGTTCGAGAATCCTTTGGAGCGTGCCTCTTGCAACATGCGCGCATTGTTGGGGTAAAGGCACCCGGCCTTGGCATTGACCACAGCCGATTCCAGTACCGGGCGACGGAATCGCGTGGTCGACAGCGTGGCCGAAGCCGTTTCTGGTGCCATTGGGATTTCTTCCAGACAGATGGCAAACCCTGTGCTGTTTTCCTGCGGAACGATTGCCGTGCTATCGCCGTCAATGCCCCAATACATCGGGCGGATATAGACAGCCGTGTCAGGGCTGTAGGCTTGCAACCCTTCATGTACCAATTCGACCATCTGCTCGGTTGTCATGGTCGGTGTCAGCATCAGGGCTTCGGCGGACCGGTTCACCCGGGCGCAATGCGCGTGCAGATCAGGGGCCAACCCGTCGAAATAACGGGCGCCGTCAAAGACCGAAGACCCTAGCCACGACCCGTGATCCGCTGCGCGCATGATGGGAGTATCCCCGTCATGCCATTGGCCTTGGAAATAGGTCCGGATGTTTTTGCCGGTTGCCATGACGCCCTCCTGTGGTTCAGGCAGACCCTAGGAGGGCGTCAGGCGAAGGTCCAGTGCATTCAGCGTGATGCTGATCCGACCATACCGACGATTTCATAGGTCTTTTGCAGGATCGGAGCGGCGATCTGACGCGCGCGCTCGGCTCCGTGAGCCAGAATCCGGTCAATCTCGGCCTGTTCCCCCATAAGACGCGACATCTCAGTCGAGATTGGGGCCAGCTTGGCGACTGCCAGATCAGCCAACATCGGTTTGAAATCACCGAACTGCTTGCCCCCAATTTCGGCCAGAACCTGGTCGATGCTCTGGTCGCTGAGTGCTGCGTAAATATTGACCAGATTGCGCGCTTCCGGGCGGCCCTCCAGACCTTCGACATCCGACGGCAAAGCGTCAGGGTCGGTCTTGGCCTTGCGGATTTTCTTGGCGATCGCATCGGCATCATCGGTCAGGTTGATCCGGCTCATGTCCGAGGGGTCGGACTTTGACATCTTCTTGGACCCATCCCGCAAGCTCATGACCCTTGTGGCTGACCCTTCGATCACCGGCTCGGTGATGGGAAAGAAATCGACGCCAAAATCGTTGTTGAATTTTATGGCGATGTCGCGGGTCAACTCCAGATGCTGTTTCTGGTCTTCTCCAACTGGCACATGGGTTGCGTGATAGATCAGAATATCGGCTGCCATCAGAGCAGGGTAGGCAAACAGGCCAAGCGAAGCGTTCTGCTGGTTTTTGCCCGCCTTGTCCTTCCACTGGGTCATGCGCTGCATCCAACCCATGCGCGCGACACAGTTGAATATCCAGGCCAGTTGCGCGTGTTCCGGCACCTGACTTTGGTTGAACAAGATTGATTTTTCCGGGTTTAGACCGGAAGCGATGTAACCGGCACAAAGCTCCCGCGTTGCATGCTGCAACTCGGTTGGGTCTTGCCAGACGGTGATCGCGTGCAGATCGACCATGCAATAGATAGTCTCAAATTCCTCGCTCTGCATTCTCACCCAGTTCCGAAGCGCCCCGAGATAGTTGCCGAGATGCAAATTGCCCGAAGGCTGCGCACCGGAAAACACGCGTGGCGTGAATTGGGACTCAGTCATCAAAGGGAACTCCTGTCTGGAAAAATCAGCCCCCGTCGCTTACCCATGAGGCAAAGGGACGTCAACAGCCGCGAAAGGCCAGCCCAATGAGCAGTGAGCATTACACACCGCCTGTGAACCCTCTGCCACCTGCTGTGGTGGCGTTGGTTCTGTTCATCATCGGGATAGAAATTGCCTTCACGCTGGGATCACGCGGGCTGGTCGGAGGGCCAACAGCGGTGGGCTGGCGGCTGGATGCGATCCAGCATTACGCGTTCTCGGCGGATATTTTCGACTGGATGGTTCTGAACGGGCGCTGGCCATTCGAACATGTCATCCGCTTCGTGACCTACCCCTTTGTATCCGCCAATTTCACCCAGGCGATTTTCGTCTGTGTTTTCGTGCTGGCGATGGGCAAAATGGTTGGCGAAGTGTTCGGCGGTTTCCCAATGCTGCTGATTTTTGTCGTGTCGGGCATTGGCGGCGCATTGGCCTACGCCGTGTTACTGGACCCGCGCTATCCGCTGATCGGAGGGTTCCCGCCTGTGTACGGTCTGATCGGCGCATTTACGTGGTTGTTGTGGCGCAAACTGTCACTTGTAGGTGCAAACCAAGCACGGGCATTTCAATTGATTGCCGTCCTTATGGGCATACAATTTCTTTTCGGCCTGATCTTTGGTGGCAACTGGGAATGGGTTGCTGATCTGGGTGGGTTTGCCACCGGTTTTGGCTTGTCTTTTCTTGTTGCACCGGGCGCTTGGTCCCGGATCGTAGGACGCATTCGCCGGGATTGATCAGGACCGGCGCAGGGCGTGCTTGAACTCCGACAGTTTGAAAGCGCCGAAGATATGGCCCAGAAGGAAATATGAGACGGCCGCGACCATGATCAGGACCAGCAGTGCCAGATAGCGCCAGCCGGGAACATCCAATGCCCACCCGAACAGGTAGAGCGCTGCGTATAATATCGCGCCCATCCCAAGCGAAGCGGCCACAATCCGGCCCGCGCGCTTTTTGAACCGGACATCAAAGCGCGCCTCTTCACCCATACGTCGTGCGCCGAAAGCCAGTAGCACCACCATCGCCCACCCCGCAGTCGATGCGGCAATTGCTGGCGCGATCCAGCCCACCAGTGGAAACAGACCAAACGCAAGAGCAGCGTTCACGATCATCGCAACAACTGCGTAGTGAAACGGGGAACGCGTATCCTCGCGCGCAAAGAACAGCGGTTGCAGCAATTTTTGCAACATGAAGGCCGGAAGCCCGACCCCATAGATGGCAACCGCAAGGGCCGTGGCGGCCGTATCCTCGGGGCCGAACTGACCACGTTCGAACAGCACCGATACGAGGGGGGTTGGCATAACCACGAAGGCCACAGTCGAAGGCAGCGTCAGCAGCAGTGTGAACTCACCGGCCCGGGAAAAGGCATTGCGTGCGCCCTCTTTGTCCTCCGCACGCAAACGGCGGGACAGGTCCGGCAACAAGACTATGCCGACAGCAATGCCTACAACACCCAAAGGCAACTGGTAGAGCCTGTCTGCGGCAAAAAGCCAGCTGACGGCATTTTCGGTTTTCGATGCAACCAATTGCCCGACAACGAGATTAACCTGTGTGACCCCCATCGCCAGCGCGGCCGGGACCGCGATACGTACCATCCGTCGCATTTCAGGCGTCAGGCGCGGCATGCTGGGGCGGATGCGGATGTCGGCGCGTTCGGTTGCGATCCAGACCAGCGCCAGCTGCGCGACACCGGCCACTGGAATGACAGGGATCAACCACCGGATCACCTCGCCGCCGGACATGGCACCGGCAATCAGGGCGGTGCAAGCGAAGATGTTCAGCAGAACAGGTGCGGCTGCCGCCGCCGCGAACCGCCCGGTTGCATTCAGAACGCCTGAAAACAAGGCAGCCAGAGACATGAACAGGATGTATGGAAACACAACATATCCATAGTCCACCGCCAGATCGAACCGTTCATCGCCGTAAAACCCTTCGGCGGTCAGCCACACCAGACCGGGCATGAAAACCATGGCCAGCCCGACCAGCGCAAGAACAGCCACGGCCAGAAGATTGAATGCGTCCTGCGCAAAACCCTGAGGGTTTTCGTCTGCTTCCAGTCGTTTGGAAAACATCGGCACAAAGGCCGCGTTAAATGCCCCCTCGGCGAAAAAGCGGCGGAACATGTTGGGCAGGCGAAAGGCAGCAACAAAGGCATCCATCACTGGGCCCGGTCCGATATAGGCCGTCAGCAGTATTTCCCGCAGAAACCCCAGAATTCGGCTGGCGAGCGTCCAGAAGCCGACCGTGAACAAGCCCGAGAACAAGCGTATTTGCTTCATGAGGCCGCACGCTCGGCGCCTTCGGTGATTGCCGTGCGCAGCTTCGCCTCAAGTCCGCGCTGCTTGCTTTCCGAGTAATACTTCAAGCCGAACATGTCCTTGACGTAGAACGTATCGACCACCTGCTCGCCATAGGTCGCAATCACGGCATTGGCGATATACACGTTCGCCGCGGCCAGGGTCCGGGTCAGGTCAAACAGCAGGCCGGGGCGGTCGCGTGTGTCTACTTCGATGATCGTGTAGATTTCAGAGCCCTCATTGTCGAACGTGATATGTGTTGGCACGTTGAAAGCGCGTTCGCGTTTCTTGATCTTGTCACGTGACTTCAGTGCTTCCTTGGCGACGACTTCACCGCGCAGGGTCTTGTGAATCATCTGCGTCAGGCGTGGAAGGCGCGATGCCTCGAACGGGTGCCCTTCGGCGTCCTGAATCCAGAACGCGTCCGTCACGTAGCCGTCTTTGGTGGTATAGCTGCGTGCATCCACGACATTCGCGCCGACCAGAGCCAGTGCCCCGGCGATGCGGGCAAAAATACCGGGGTGATCTCCCATGGCGAAACAGGCCCGCGTCGCATCACGGTCTTCATCAGGTTGCAGGCGAATTTCCATCGCGCCGGGATCGCCGCTTTGTTCCAGCGCGTACAGCATCTCGGCAAACTCGATATGCGTCGCAAGGTTCAGGCCCTGCCAATACGGGGCGTAGTGGCGCCCGGTCTCGACCTTGAGGTCAGCCTTGGACCAGTTGTCCAAGGCGCGGCGTAGCGCTGTTTTGGCCTCGGCCCCCCGGTTCGCCCGGTTCAGATCTTCCATACCGGTTTCCAGTGCACGCTTTGTTTCAGCATGCAGGGCGCGCAGCAAGGTGGCCTTCCAGTTGTTCCAGGTGGTCGGGCCAACACCGCGAATGTCACAAACCGTCAGAACCGTCAGCAAATCCAGCCGTTTGGTTGTCTGAACGGCTTTGGCAAAATCGCGCACCGTCCGAGGGTCGGAGATATCGCGTTTTTGCGCCATGTCGGACATCAGCAAGTGATAACGCACCAGCCATTCAACGGTTTCGGAATCCGATTTGTTCAGGCCGAGCCGAGGCGCCACCTTGCGCGCGATCTGTGCCCCAAGGATCGAGTGATCTTCGGGGCGACCTTTCGCAATGTCATGCAGAAGAAGCGCGACGTACAGCACCTTTCGGTTCACCCCGCCTTTCAGAATCGATGACGCCAGAGGCAGAGATTCGACCAGCTCTCCGCGTTCGATCTGGGCAAGATTGACGATGCATTGGATCGTATGCTCGTCCACCGTATAGCTGTGATACATATTGAACTGCATCATCGCCACGATGTGCTCGAACTCGGGCAGGAAAGCGGACAGCACGCCCAGCTCGTTCATCCGTCGCAATGCGCGTTCCGGGTTGCCGTGTTTCAACATCAGATCCAGGAAAATGCGCTGGGCTTCCTTGTCGCCGCGCATCTCGTCATCGATCAGATGCAGGTTCGCGCTCACCAGCCGCATGGCATCGGGATGGATCAGCATACCTGTCCGCAAACCTTCTTCGAACAGGCGCAGCAGGTTCACTTTGTCGGAGAGAAATTTCTCAGGTTCCACCAGATCCAGACGGCCGTGAACCACCTTGTATCCCGCCTTGACCCGTCGACGCCTGCGGAAAATGCGTTCCAGCAGGGGCGCACCTTTCATGTGCAGCGCTTCGAGTTTGGTCAGGAAGATGCGCGTCAACTCACCTACGCGTGTGGCTTCGCGGAAATACCGCTGCATGAACACTTCGACCGCGCGACGCCCGGCGCGGTCCTCGTACCCCATGCGTGCGGCGACCTCGACCTGCATGTCAAAGGTAAGCTGCTCGGTCGCGCGACCGGTGACTAGATGCAGGTGCGAGCGTACAGCCCAAAGGAACTCTTCGGCCTGAACGAAGGTCTTGAACTCTTCGGGGGTGAACAAGCCCAAAGGCACCAGTTCGGCCACGTCCTGAACGCCATAGATATATTTCGCGATCCAGTAGAGGGATTGCAGGTCGCGCAGGCCGCCTTTGCCTTCCTTCACGTTGGGTTCGACCATGTAACGCTCGCCTTGTTTATGGTGGCGTTCGTCACGTTCGTGCAATTTGGCTTCGATGAACTCGCGTTCGGTTCCCTTGAACAGTTCGTCTTTCAGCCGTCGGTCCAACCCGTCCGCCAGTGCCTTGTCACCGGCCAGATAGCGTTGCTCCAACATCGCTGTGCGGATCGTGAAATCCTCGGCACCCAACCGCAGACAATCTTTGATCGTGCGTGACGAATGCCCGACCTTAAGCCGCAAATCCCACAGGATATAAAGCATCGACTCGATGACGCTCTCGGCCCAGGCGGTGATCTTGTAGGGGGTGAGGAACAGCAGGTCGACATCTGAAAACGGTGCCATTTCCCCGCGCCCGTAACCGCCAACAGCCAGAACGGCGATCTTTTCACCTTGGGTGGGTGTTGCAAGCGGATGCAGGCGTGTGCTTGAGACCAGCATCGCCGTCCCAACCAGTTGATCCGTCAGGTATGTATATGAGCGCGTGAGTGCGCGCGCGTCGAAAGGACGTTCGCCAAATGCCTCTGCAATGGCCGCGCGGCCAGACTTTTGAGCCTCGCGCAGAATGCGCACCGTCTCGGACCGCATTTTGGTGTTGTCCGGGCAGACCTCAAAGGCCTGAGCCAGTGCATCATTGACGGCAGTGCTGTCGAAGATGTCTCCGGCGGGGCAGATCAACGCGCTTTCGGGCACGTTGATCGCGCCCGTCAGATCAGAAACCGGCACCAGAGAAGCTTTGTGGGGCAGGGTCAATCACAACCACCTGTTTGTTCTGGATCGTGGCAACGGCCAGACCGCGTTCGTTGGTGCCGTCCGGGCGTAGGCGGAAGATGCCGCCAACACCCTGGAAACCGGCGTTCTGCGTCAGGGCCGAAGCGGTCAGGGCGTCTGATTTGCCCTGGCTGACCAAGGCACCAATTGCGGCGATGCCGTCATAGGCCAAGCCGCTGATCGGGTGCGGTGCTTCGCCGTAGGTTGCGTTGTAACGCTGACGGTAGGCTTGTGCCTTGGACGGGTCAGGCAACGCAAACCACCCCCCTTGAACCCCCGGAAGCTCCAGAGTTTGAGGAGGGATATCCCAACGTGTCAGGCCAATGTATTGCGTGGTTGCTGGAGAAACACCGGCCTCTGGCAGCAATTGCGAGAACAGCGGCAATGCCCCCGCCGTGGTCGCCGTCAGGAAGATCGAATCCGCGCCCGTCGAATCAACAGTGGCCTTGATCGTGGGAACCGCATTGATGACGCCCTGTTGCGACCGGTCGTATGCGACGGTCCCTGCATTGTTGACCCGGCTGTTCGCTATGGCATTGGCGATAGCGGACTGGCCCAACTGTCCTGCGGCGTCGTTGCTGTGCACGACCACCGTGTTAACCTTGCCCTGACTGCCCGCATAATTCACCAGCCGGTTGGCCGTGTTGTCAAAGGTCGGGCCCAATACAAAGACGTTGCCGCCTGCAATGCTGGCGTTGTTTGAAAACGAAAGAACGTTGACGTTCTTGCTCAGCACCGCCAATCCGGCAGCATTTGCTGCCTGGGCATATACCGGACCAATGATGATTTTTGCCCCGTCCGCGACAGCCTGCTGTGCAACGGCTGTCGCCGTGTTCGGGTTTCCGGCCGTGTCATAAACGCGTAAGTCGATCTGGACATTCGGCAAATCCGACATCGCAAGCCGCGCGGCATTCTCAAGGCTTTGCGCCAGCGCTGCATCACCAGATTGCGCAGATCCTCTGGGAACCAGCAAGGCGACAGGAACCGGTTTCGAGGTATTGATCGAGGGACCTCCGCCAAGACCACTCGGTTCACAGGCAGCAAGAAACGCTGCGGTCGTCAGGGTAGCGGCGACTTTCGCCAGCTTGCTTACGGGCTTGCAAACGGTAAACATCTAAATGAAAACTCCCTGATCCGACGGCTGCGAATGCTTCTGTTCTGATGAGCCGCGATAATAAACGTCACGCTGTGAGGGTCCAGCTTTGAATTTCCAAAAGATCAAGTTGGCTGCGGGCCTGTATTTTGTTGCCACTCCGATTGGAACAGCACGCGACATTACGCTCAGAGCCCTGGATGTTTTGGCCTCAGCCGATGTGATTGCGGCAGAAGACACCCGCAGTTTACGTCGCTTGATGGAAATACATGGCATCCCGCTGGAAGGTCGGCGAATCCAAGCCTATCACGACCACAGCGGCGCAGGCGCGCGCGGCAAGATCATGGAGGCACTGGCGCAAGGGCAATCGGTGGCCTACGCGTCCGAAGCAGGAATGCCGCTAATTGCCGATCCGGGTTATGATTTGGGCAAGCAGGCCGCCGAAGCCGGGTATACCGTGACCTGTGCCCCGGGCGCGTCTGCCGTTGTAACGGCCCTGACGTTGGCGGGGCTTCCTACGGACGCCTTCTTTTTTGCAGGCTTCCTTCCCAACGCATCCAAAGCACGCCGCACCCGTATCGAGGCGTTGAAGGACATCCCCGGCACGTTGGTTTTCTACGAATCTCCGAAACGCGTTGCCGCCTGTCTGTCAGACTTGGCTGAATGTCTGGGGCCTGAACGGCAGGCTGCGCTTTGTCGAGAGCTGACGAAAAAGTTTGAGGAGGTCCGCCGCGGCAGCCTGTCCGAACTGGCAGAGGAGTATCGGGACAAGACCGTCAAGGGTGAGATCGTCCTGCTGGTGGACCGCGGTCATTCGCAAAGTGTTAACGAATCCGATCTAGAAGAAGCTTTGAAACGAGCTTTGGAAAATCACTCAGTTCGGGATGCAGCGGATCTTGTATCGGAAATGTACGACCTGCCGCGCCGACCGATTTATCAGAAAGCATTGAAATTGGGCAAGGGATGACATGGGGCGGCGTGAACAACAGGGTTCGATCTCTTACCACGCCGGGCAGGCCGCAGAGTCACAGGTCGCCGCAGATTACGAGCGTCGGGGCTTTGCCATAGCGCATCGTCGCTGGCGGGGCGCTGGCGGTGAGATCGATCTGATTGTGCGCGACGGCGACGGGCTTGTGTTCATCGAAGTTAAAAGAAGCACCAGCTTCGAAAAGGCCGCTGCCCGGATCAGCCGCAAGCAGATCGAACGGATTTACGCCTCTGCCGCGCAGTTCTTGGAAAACGAGCCGGACGGGCAGCTGACAAACGTGCGCTTTGACGCGGCGCTTGTGGATGGTTCTGGCGCGGTTCAAATCATCGAAAACGCCTTTGGTTTTGGTTAAGCCCCATTGAACCCACAGGCGTGCTGGTCCATGTATCTGGCGGGAAACTGAGGGACATGCCATGAAAATCGCCTTTCAAATGGACCCGATCGGGGCCGTGGATATCAACGCCGACAGTTCATTCCGTCTGGCGGAAGAGGCACAGGCGCGCGGGCATTCTTTGTTTTTCTACGGTCCGGATCACTTGGCCTATCAGCAGGGTCGCATCACCGCGCGAGGTCACGACATGACCGTGCAAAGGGTTGCCGGAGATCCTGCGGTTCTGGGCCCCGAACGTGAGGTGGATCTGGCCGATTTCGATGTCGTCTGGCTGCGTCAGGACCCGCCTTTTGACATGCATTACATCACGTCCACGCATTTGCTGGATCGTCTCAAGGGGCAGACGCTTGTCGTCAACGATCCGTTCTGGGTGCGCAATTACCCGGAAAAGCTGCTGGTGCTGGATTTCCCCGAACTGACCCCGCCAACAACGATTGCGCGCGACTTGCAGACGATCAAGGCGTTCAAGGAAAAGCACGGCGATATCATCCTCAAACCGCTTTACGGGAACGGCGGCGCGGGTGTGTTCCGGCTTGATGCCAATGACCGCAACTTGACTTCCTTGCATGAGCTGTTCACCGGATTCTCGCGCGAACCTTTGATCGTGCAGAAATTCCTGCCGGATGTCAGCAATGGCGACAAACGGGTGATCCTGGTGGATGGCGAAGCGGTCGGCGCGATTAACCGTGTACCAGCCGAAGGCGAAACGCGGTCGAACATGCATGTTGGCGGACGTCCGGAAAAGATCGGCTTGTCCGAACGCGATCTTGAGATCTGCGCGGCGATTGGACCTTTGCTGAAGGAAAAGGGTCAGGTCTTTGTCGGAATTGACGTTATTGGCGACTATTTGACCGAGATTAACGTGACTTCACCGACTGGCATTCAAGAGCTGGAACGGTTTGATGGCGTAAATATTGCGGAAAAGATCTGGCAAGCCATCGAGGCCAGGCTTTAGGCCATAACCCGGGCAGAGATGCGAAAACTCAGTGCCTCGGCCACGTGTGGGCGGCGGATATCGGTCGCGCCGTCCAGATCGGCGATGGTGCGCGCCACCCTCAGGATTCTATGGAAAGCCCGGGCTGACAGGCCGAACCGATCCGCAGCTTTCAACAGCAGTTCTTTTCCTTCGGCATCGGGCGTGGCGATCTCTTCCAGTATTTTGCCTTCTGCGTCAGCGTTTTGTCGTAACTCCGGCGTGTCACAAAACCGGTCTGCCTGAATGGCACGCGCCCTTTCGACACGTGCTGCAACTGTCGCCGAGCTGTCGCCGGATGGGGGCAGATCAAGGTCGGTGAAGCCCACAGGCGGAACTTCGATCCGCAGATCGAACCTGTCCATTAACGGGCCCGAGATTCGATGCAGGTAATCTTCACCACATCCCGGTGCTCGCGAACAGGCGCGCGATGGATCTGTCAGATAACCGCATTTGCAAGGGTTGGCGGCGGCGACCAGCATGAAACGACAGGGGTATTTCACATGGGCGTTCGCGCGCGCCACCATGACTTCGCCGGTTTCAATGGGTTGCCGCAGGGTTTCCAGAACGGTGCGTGGAAATTCTGGGAATTCATCCATGAACAGCACACCATTATGAGCCAATGAGATTTCGCCCGGTTTGGCCCCTTTCCCACCACCAACTATGGCCGCCATCGAGGCCGTGTGGTGCGGTTCGCGGAACGGGCGAGTGCGGTTTATTCCGCCTTCATCCAGTAACCCACATAGCGATTGGATCATCGACGTCTCCAGGGCTTCCACGGCAGTAAGCGGCGGCAAAATTCCGGGAAGCCGCGCCGCCAGCATGGATTTGCCCGATCCCGGCGTGCCGATCATGATCAAGTGGTGACGTCCGGCCGCGGCGATTTCCAAGGCACGTTTGGCACGCTCCTGCCCTTTCACATCGCGCAGGTCGCGGTTGGACGGTGTCAGGTTCACTTCGCCGGGTTGTGCTGCTGGCAACGGGGATTGGCCCGAGAAATGGCGCACGACCTCTCCAAGTGATCCGGCGCCGATCACTTGAGTGGCATCTACCCAGGCCGCCTCGGCGCTGGAGGCGCGCGGACAAAGCAAGGCGCGGTCTTCTGAAGCTGCCGTCATGGCGGCAGGCAAGGCACCGACAACCGGAACCAGAGAACCGTCGAGTGACAACTCCCCCAATGCAACGGTGCTTTCTGCGGCATCGGCAGGGATGATGTCGAGCGCGGACAAAAGCGCCACCGCAATGGGCAGGTCGAAATGGCTGCCTTCTTTAGGAAGGTCGGCGGGGGACAGGTTGATGGTGATCCGCTTGGACGGCAGCGCAATGGCCATCGCGTTCAGCGCGCTGCGGACGCGGTCACGCGCCTCGGACACGGCTTTGTCGGGCAGGCCCACGATGGAAAAGGCTGGCAGTCCGGGTGAGACTGCGCATTGCACCTCGACCGGGCGGGCATCAACGCCTTGAAAAGCAACGGTGTGGGCGCGGGCGACCATGGCAGTCCTGTTTTGGTTAACAGGACGTTGCTGCCACGGTTCTGGTTTAAGAGTCGTTAACGGCTGCGCGCATGGCCGCGAATTTGGGCCATGCTTCGGGGTCGGCCACAGTTTTGTTCCGGCAGAATGGGTTGCAGAACCCCCAGCATTGCCCGTCAAGCTCCAGGAAATCGGTGACAGGCTTGCCGGAATACGGGCAGGCGGCGTTGATTGACGGACCACCTGAAACCGGCTTCGCAGCAGAAACACCCCCGACTGGCCAAGGGCCGGACGGCAAATCCTGCGCGTAGGGGAAGGTGTCGTACTCAACGGTCAATCCCATGGCGCGCCACTGTCTGACGATGCGATCAGAGAGCAATTCCAAGCAATAAGCCCGGTTCACCTCTGACACCGGCAGCCCATATCCGACGATCCGCGCTGCTACAGGTGTGTAGAAGACGTCTGCCAGTGAATAGGCACCAAATAACGGGCCTTGGTCTGCCCCTGACACGCTCCGCGCATGTGCCCAGAGTGTTTCAACCCGCTCAAGGTCTGACAAAGTCGCCCCAGATGGCGCGAAGCCTTGCCACACGTTGCGCAGCTGCATGGCGCATTCTCCGCGCAGGGCGCTGAATCCGGCTACCATTTCGGCGCATAGCCAGCGGGCGGTTGCCCGGGCAGCGGCATCCGAAGGCCACAACCCGGCATCGGGGTGGCGTTCGGCCAGGGTTTCGGCCATCGCCAGGCTTTCCCCCACAACCGTTCCATCCGGCAGGCGCAAGGCGGGAACAAGGCGGGCAGGGGCCAGCGGTTCCATGTCTTGCGCCATAGTGCCGGAATAGAGGCCGATCATGTGGCTGCGATAGGGCAGGTTGAATTTCTCAAGCATCAACCAGCCGCGCATTGACCAGCTGGAGAAGAGGCGATCGCCGATATAAAGGTCATAAGTCATGCGCGGACGATGCCTCAGCTTTGCGGACCGGTAAATCAGTGATTTGTGTTGGACCTGTTCACGGAAGGTGATTGATCGACCCGACAGTCCACGCCCCGCCGTTGACAGCGATATCCGTCACCGAAAGGTTGTCGATCCGATGCGCAAAGGTCTGCTGCCCGTCCAGACCAAGGGCGCGCTGCACTTGTGTCAGGATCACGCCGAAATGCGCGACGATCACCAGATTGCGGCCCGTATGCGCGGACATAAGCGCGTCGATCGCGGAATCGACCCGGTCGCGGACCTCATTCCAGCTTTCACCTTGCGGTGGGCGGACATCACCGGGGTTGTCCCAATAGGCAAAAGCCAGCTCGGGGTCTTCGGCTTCAATCTCGGCAAACCCGCGAAGCTCCCACCGACCGAAATGGATTTCCCGCAGGTCCGGGTGATGTGGCAGACGGCGACGCTGGCCTTGAATGGCAGAAGCAGTGTCAATTGCACGCGACAGGTCGGACGAAATCACAAGTGCATCGGATGGCAAATGGTCGTGCAGGCGCTTCAGTGCTGCTGTATCGCTTAGATCAGCAGGCAGATCGGACCAGCCAACCATCGTCTTTGCATGCGTGGGCCCGTGGCGAACAAGATGCAGTCGCGTCACGGCAGCTGCCCTTTCAGGACCAACGGCAACCCCGCGGTCACCTGGATCACCAGTTTAGCCTGCGCCGCAAGTGCAATGTTCAGCCGGCCCTGCGCTTCGCGAAAGCGGCGGGCAAGCGCGTTATCCGGAACAATACCGTGCCCGACTTCGTTCGACACGATCACAATCTGCGCGGGGCATGCACGCAGGGCCTTTAGCAGGTCAGTTTGGACTGCGCCCAGATCGGTTTCGGCCAGCAAGTGATTGCTGAGCCACATGGTGGCGCAATCGACCAGACACACCTGATCCGAGGACAGGCTGGACAGCACCGGCCTCAGGTCAAGGGGCTCTTCAATCGTGGTCCAACCGCCGCCCCGCTGTACCAAATGGCGATCAACCTTCTGCCGCATCTCGTCATCAAACACTTGTGATGTCGCTAGGTAAACTCGATTTTTCCCTGTGGAAACAACGAGGTTCTCGGCAAATGCCGACTTGCCCGAAGCAGCTCCGCCCAGAATTAAGGTTAAATCTGACGCCACAGTACTTACCTAAAGATGATCCAATTGGTGCTGTTTTGCGTATCGGTCATAGGTCGGCATGGCAAGCCCGGCCAACGCCTGCAAATCAGGGGAGAGGTTTATGGCACTGGACAACGCGACAGATTTTTCGATGTCCCGGCAAGCGATGAAGGCCGAGTTGCTGGATGCTGAAACGGAACTGAGGCTGGCCTATGCCTGGCGTGACCAGCGTGATGAACAGGCGCTGCACCGCCTGATCACAGCGTATATGCGGCTGGCAATTTCGATGGCGGCCAAGTTCAAACGCTATGGCGCGCCGATGAATGACCTTATCCAGGAGGCCGGTCTGGGTTTGATGAAGGCCGCAGACAAGTTCGACCCTGATCGTGGGGTGCGGTTTTCGACTTATGCGGTGTGGTGGATTAAGGCGAGCATTCAGGATTATGTGATGCGGAACTGGTCCATGGTGCGAACGGGGTCCACCTCGGCGCAGAAATCGCTGTTTTTCAACATGCGTCGGGTTCAGGCCCGGCTGGAACGCGAGGCCGCGACCGAAGGTCTTGAACTGGATCGCCACCAGTTGCATCAGATGATCGCCACAGAGATTGGCGTTCCTCTACGCGATGTGGAACTGATGGAAGGTCGGCTGTCAGGGTCGGATTTTTCCCTGAACGCGGTGCAATCCGCCGACGAAGACGGGCGTGAATGGATCGATGCGCTGGAAGATGAACGCGAACAGGCCGCCGAAGCAGTTGAACACACCCACGACACCGAACAGTTGCGCCAGTGGTTGCTGATCGCGATGAACGCACTGAATGACCGCGAGCGGTTCATTGTGCGCGAACGCAAACTGCGCGAGCCTGCGCGGACACTGGAGAGTCTCGGCGTCGAGTTGGGACTGTCCAAGGAGCGGGTGCGACAGCTTGAGGCCGCAGCGTTCGCAAAAATGCGCAAGAACCTTGAAGCCCAGTCGAACGAGGTGCAACACTTCATCGCATGAAACAGCTTGCGATTCTTGCGTGTGTTCTGGGCCTTACGGTTGCAGCAGCGCGACCCGGACTGGCGGAAGATCTTATTTCTGATGATGCGGCTCTCGCGATGCGGGATGCAGATGTGGTAATTCTGGGAGAGGTTCACGACAATCCCCGCCACCACCTCATTCAAGCCGAAGCGATAAAGGAAATCTCACCCTCGGCCGTTGTCTGGGAGATGGTCACCGAAGAAGGCGCGCAACGGCTGGCGCAAAAAGCGGTGTCCAACCCGGAAGAGTTGAGCCGTATTCTGCAATGGGCAGAAAGTGGTTGGCCACCGCTCAGGCTGTATTATCCGGTGTTTAAGGCCTCCGGCGCGCCGGTTTATGGGGCCATGGTGCCGCGTGCTGCTGCGCGGGGCGCGATGGAACGCGGGGCCGCCACGGCGCTGGGTGCAGACGCGGCGCGCTATGGTTTGACTGTGCCGCTGACGCCCGAGGAGCAGGCGGCGCGCGAGGCGGATCAAATGGCCGCGCATTGCGATGCTCTCCCGCCGGAAATGTTACCCCAGATGGTCGCGATCCAGCGTTTGCGCGATGCGGTTCTGGCCCGTGCGGTGATGCGCGCGATGGAAGAAACCGGCGGCCCGGTTGCCGTGATCACTGGGAACGGACATGCGCGCAAAGACCGAGGTATCCCGACATTTCTTGAACGCCTTCAACCCGGGTGGAAGGTGGTCTCGGTCGGACAGTCCGAGGACAACATCATCGACGGTGACTTTGATATCGTAATCGATAGCCCCACAGTTGAGCGTGAAGACCCCTGTGCGGCGTTTCAGGTTCAGAATTAATCGCTGGAACAACCTGCTGGGCTTGCCTAATGTCGGGGCCGACCGGGACAGGAAGGGCTGAACATGCTGTCATCCAAACGCATTCTGCTGATCATCGGCGGCGGCATCGCGGCCTACAAATCGCTGGACCTGATCCGCAGGCTGCGTGAACGCGGCGCAGCTGTGACGCCTGTGCTGACGCGTGCGGCAGAGGAATTTGTAACACCTCTGTCCGTGTCTGCACTTGCCTCAGAAAAGGTCTATGGCGATCTGTTCGATCTGACCGCCGAGGCCGAGATGGGTCATATCCAGCTGTCACGCTCTGCCGATCTGATCGTCGTGGCCCCCGCAACGGCGGACCTGATGGGCAAGATGGCCGGGGGGTTGGCAAATGACCTGGCATCGACCCTTCTGATGGCGACAGACACGCCTGTTCTGTGTGCGCCCGCGATGAATGTACGCATGTGGGAACACCCGGCGACGCGACGCAACCTGAAGCAGCTTCAAGCGGATGGCGTGCGCTTTGTTGGCCCAAACGAAGGTGATATGGCCTGCGGTGAATATGGGCCGGGACGCATGTCGGAACCGCTGGAAATCGTCGCGGCGGTTGAGGCGCAGCTTGCGGCAGGACCCTTGGTGGGAAAGCGCGTGCTGGTAACTTCGGGCCCGACGCATGAGCCGATTGATCCGGTCCGGTATATCGCGAACCGCTCTTCCGGGGCGCAGGGCTCGGCCGTGGCACAGGCGCTTGCGGATTTGGGGGCCGAGGTGATCTTTGTCACAGGCCCCGCAGACGTACCGCCTCCGGCGGGTGTGCAGGTCGTGCCGGTCGAGACCGCGCAACAGATGTCGGACGCGGTTGATGCGGCGCTTCCCGTCGACGCGGGCGTGTTTGCGGCTGCGGTGGCAGATTGGCGCGTGGCCAGTGCGTCGGACAAGAAGCTGAAGAAAAGCCGAGACGGGCTTCCGGTTCTGGAGTTTGCCGAGAACCCCGACATTCTCAAACGTGTCTCGCGGATGGAAAATGGGCGCCCACCTTTGGTTGTCGGCTTTGCGGCCGAGACCGATGACGTGATTGAACACGCCACCGCCAAGCGACTGCGCAAAGGCTGTGACTGGATTGTCGCCAACGATGTCAGCCCTTCCACCGGGATCATGGGCGGGTCCGAGAATGCGGTTATCCTGATCTCGGACAGCGGAGCCGAGGAATGGCCGCGTATGGGCAAGGCTGAGGTTGCGCGGCGGTTGGCAAGCAGGATCGCAGACGCGTTGGCGGGCTGAAGGAAAGGCAAAACCATGGTTGCAATTCGAGTGATCCGCGAAGACGGGGCAGACCCCGCCGTGGCGCTTCCGTCCTACGAAACTGCGGGTGCGGCGGGCGCGGACGTGCGTGCCAACTTGCCCGAGGGGGTTTCGATCATGTTGGAGCCCGGACAGCGGGCGCTAGTACCGACCGGTCTGCGCATTGAAATCCCGCAGGGATACGAGGTTCAGGTTCGGCCCCGCTCGGGCCTTGCACTGAAACACGGGATCACGCTGCCCAATACGCCGGGCACTATTGACAGTGACTATCGCGGACCTCTGGGGGTGATCGTGATGAATGCCGGTCAGGAACGGTTCGAGATTGCCCATGGTGATCGTATCGCGCAGCTGGTAGTTGCCCCTGTCGTGCAGGCGGCATTCGAATTGGCTGAGGCATTGGGTGAAACAGATCGCGGGGCTGGCGGTTTCGGCTCGACCGGGCGCGGCTGATGCTGCTGGTTCTTGTTCTGGCAGCGGGGCTATGGGGCGTTGGCTATATCGCCGGCACGTCTAAATCGGCGCGCGTGCTGTCGGTGAGTGTGTTGTTGGTCGGGGTGGTCCTGTCTCATCTGATCTTGCCGGATGGGCACCCCCTGCGCGAAGCAACCGGTGGGTCTGCGGCGCTGTGGCTGATCCTTGCAGGTTTCGCGGCCATCGTTTTGCTGTATGGCCGTGTGCTGAAGGCCCTGCGCAACCGAGCGGTGCAGGCCTCCAAACCGGAAGCCGCCATGCCCTCTGACCGTTTCACCGAAACCGAACTGAACCGGTACGCCCGTCACATTGTGCTGCGCGAATTGGGCGGGCCGGGTCAGAAAAAGTTGAAACAAGCCCGTGTTCTGGTGATCGGTGCAGGAGGTTTGGGCGCCCCGGCGCTGCAATATCTGGCGGCCGCAGGTGTGGGTACAATCGGGGTCATTGACGACGATATAGTCGAGAATGCGAACCTGCAGCGGCAGGTGATCCACCGCGATGCTGATATCGATATGCCCAAGGTCTTTTCCGCCCAGCAAGCGATGGAGGCGCAGAACCCGAATGTGGTGGTTCTGCCCTTTCATCGCAGATTGAGCGATGAAATCGCGGCAGATCTTTTTGCCGACTTCGATCTGATCCTTGACGGTACGGACAATTTTGAGACCCGCTATCTGGCCAACCGGACTGCCGCCGCGCTGGGCAAGCCACTGATTTCGGGGGCCTTGTCGCAGTGGGAAGGGCAGCTCAGCGTGTTTGACCCAGTCAATGGCAGCCCGTGCTACCAGTGTATCTTTCCCGAAGCCCCAGCCCCCGGTCTGGCCCCGTCCTGTTCCGAGGCAGGTGTGATTGGCCCGTTGCCGGGTGTTGTTGGATCGATGATGGCGGTTGAGGCGATAAAGGTGATCACGGGCGCTGGCATGGCGCTGCGGGGCGAGATGCTGATCTACGACGCCCTATACGGTGAAAGCCGCAAGATCACGCTGACCCGCCGTGCCGATTGCCCCATTTGCGGTGCCGCAAGCAATTAACCTTTCTTAACGTGGGCTGGGGGTTCTGGAACACCCGGCCATGGCGAACTAGCTATTGGGTCAAAGGAGATCCGCATGACCAACCCGATCCTGTCCAACTGGACCACCCCATTCGAAATAGCCCCTTTCGCCGATATTTCGGACGAAGATTTTGCACCGGCTTTGGATCAGGCGATGACTGCGCATAACGCGCAGATCGACGCGATTGCAGCAAATGCAGAGGCCCCTACTTTCGCTAACACGGTCGAAGCACTTGAGGCTGCGGGCGAGCAGCTGGACAAGGTTCTGTCGGTCTTCTTCACTGTTGCAGGCGCAGACAGCAACCCCAAGCGGGAAGAGTTGCAGCGCACGTTTTCCCCCAAGCTGTCGGCGCATTTCTCGGGAATTTCTTCGAACAAGGCGCTGTTTGAACGCGTTGCAAACCTTTGGGCGCGGCGCGAAAACCTGAACCTGACCGAGGAGCAGGCACGCGTTCTGATGCTGACCCATCGGGGTTTTGTTCGTGCAGGCGCGGCGTTGGACGGGGACGAAGACGCTCGTATGCAAGAAATCAAGTCGCGCCTCGCCTCGTTGGGGACGTCCTTTACCCAGAACCTGCTGGCGGATGAGCGGGATTGGTTCATGGATCTGACCGAACAAGATCTGCAGGGCCTGCCGGATTTCGTTGTGAATGCGGCACGGGCTGCTGGTGCGGAAAAGGGCGCCTTGGGGCCGGTTGTTACCCTCTCCCGGTCGCTGATCGTGCCGTTTCTTCAGTTTTCACCCCGTAGGGATCTGCGCGAAAAAGCCTATCGCGCCTGGGCTGCCCGCGGGGCGAATGGTGGCGAGACCGACAATCGCGACATCGCGGCTGAGATTCTGGGTTTGCGTGAGGAACGCGCCAAGCTGTTGGGCTATGACAACTTCGCCGATTACAAGCTGGAAACTGAAATGGCTCGTACTCCGGACCGGGTACGTGAGTTGTTGATGCAGGTGTGGGAACCTGCCAAGGCCCGTGCCGATGCGGACGCGGAATTCCTGACCCGGATGATGCAGGAAGACGGTGTCAACGGCCCGCTGGAAGCATGGGACTGGCGCTATTACGCTGAAAAGCGGCGCAAGGCGGAACATGATCTGGATGAGGCGGAACTGAAACCCTACCTGCAACTGGACCGGATGATCGAGGCATCGTTTGCTTGTGCAAACCGCCTGTTCGGGCTGGAATTCAAGCCTTTGAACGTGCCGCTTTATCACCCGGATTGCCGCGCGTGGGAAGTTACGCGCAACGGTCGGCATGTCGCCGTGTTCATCGGTGACTACTTTGCACGGGGGTCAAAGCGATCAGGTGCCTGGTGCAGCGCGATGCGGGCACAGGCCAGATTCCCGAAAGAACAGGCACCGATTGTCATCAATGTCTGCAACTTCGCCAAGGGTGATCCGGCACTGCTGTCTTATGACGATGCACGCACCCTGTTCCACGAGTTTGGCCATGCCTTGCACCAGATGCTGTCCAACGTTACCTATGAAAGCATCTCGGGTACTTCGGTTGCGCGCGATTTTGTCGAACTGCCCAGCCAGCTTTATGAACACTGGTTGGAAGTGCCCGAAGTTCTGGCCGAGTTTGCCACCCATGCCGAAACGGGTGAGCCGATGCCGCAGCAGATGCTTGGAAAAGTGCTGAACGCCGCCAATTTCGACCAGGGGTTCCAGACGGTGGAATATGTCGCCTCGGCCCTTGTTGATCTGGCCTTCCACGATGGCGACGCCCCGGCAGACCCGATGGCAAAACAGGCCGAGGTTCTGGCCGGGTTGGGGATGCCGCAAGCCATTGGAATGCGCCATGCCACGCCCCACTTTGCGCATGTTTTCGCAGGCGATGGCTATAGCTCGGGCTACTACAGCTATATGTGGTCCGAGGTGATGGATGCTGACGCCTTTGCGGCCTTCGAAGAAGCAGGTGGTGCCTTTGATCCTGAACGGGCCAAAGCGCTGGAAGACAATATCTTGTCCACCGGCGGTTCGCGCGAGGCAGAGGATTTGTATCTGGCGTTCCGGGGGCGATTGCCGGGCGTGGATGCCCTGTTGAAAGGCCGCGGTCTGATTGCGGCGTGACGTCAGTAGCCCAGCGTGCGGTCGACCAGGTGCACAAAGGGCTCACCGGATTCCCCGCGCCGGATGTTTTCGCAAATGACCTGTGCGGCAGTGACCGGGCGGGTCTCGGACGCGATATGCGGGGTCACGGTGACATTCGGATGCGCCCAATAGGGGTGATCGGCGGGCAAGGGCTCGACACGGAACACATCCAGCGTTGCGTGGCCCACCTGGCCCGAGTTTAGGGCATCCAATAGCGCATCATCATCAATCAGCGGCCCGCGTCCCGGGTTGATGATCCGCGCACCTTTGGGCAGCAGGGCCAGCGTTTCCGCATTCAGCGCGTTTTCAGTGGCAGGTGTATCGGGCAGCAACAAGACTACGATTTCGGCATGAGAAAGCGCCTGGCGCAGCCCTTCGGCACCATGCAGGCAGGTTACACCGGGGATGTCCTTGGCTGTACGGCTCCAGCCTAAGACCCGAAACTCAAGCGCGGTCAGCGCGCGGGCCACGGCTTCGCCCAATGCTCCAAGCCCCAGAATACAAACGTTGCGCTCTTGCGCCAGCGGCGGGATATCTGGGGTCCAGACACCGTCCTGTACCGTGATGTGCCGGTCCATCCCCAGATGGTAGCGCAGAACGTGGCCAACCACCCACTCGATCATGCCTTGCGTCAGACCGTGATCCACCATCCGCGCCAATGGAACGGTCAGTGTTTCGTTACCCACGATTTTTTCGACCCCGGCCCAAAGGCTCAGCACCGCTTTCAGGCGCGTGAAAGGTCTGAAATCCTGTACCCCTCCGTTTGGGGCATAAACAACATAATCGACCTGATCCGGTTCGAACTCGGTTCCTAGCTGGACGTCAAGACCCGCCTCATCAAGATATTGTGTCAGCAGCGGCTGATACACCGGCCAAAGGGCAGGGCGTGCGGAAAACAGGACGTTCACAGACATCAGAGCCCTTTCAGATCAACGGGGGCGGTGAATATGGGCGCTTTGGACGATGCCAAAGGCTGCCATCAGAACCAGCATGGCCGAGCCACCATAGCTGACCATTGGCAGTGGTACACCCACGACAGGGGCCATACCCATTACCATCGACATGTTGACGGCGAAAAACAGGAAGAAGTTCAACGCGATACCCAGCGTGACCAGAGATGAAAACCGGTCCTTGGTTGCCAGGGCCGTGACCATGCAGAAAACCAGAATCAAGGCATAAAGGGTCAACAGGGTCGTTCCCCCGACAAATCCGAACTCTTCGGCCAACGTCGTGAAAATGAAATCGGTATGCTTCTCGGGCAGGAAGTTCAGGCGGGACTGCGTGCCTTGCATGAAACCACGCCCGTTCCATCCCCCGGACCCCAAGGCAATCTTGGACTGGGTAATGTGGTATCCGGCCCCCAATGGGTCGGTGGACGGGTCCAGAAAGGTGTCGATGCGCCGAAACTGATAGTCCTTCAATAATTGCCAGTCGGTCCCACGGCTGTTGAACACAGCGGCGATCAGGCCCACGACAGCAGCAATAACGGCGGCAAAATAGGCCCAGTGAACCCCTGCCAGAAACATCAACCCACCTCCTGCGGCCAGAAGCAGGATGGATGTGCCAAGATCGGGCTGTTTCAGAACCAGCAAGGTAGGCAGGATGATCAGGACAACCGGGATAAGAACCCAAAGCGGACGAGACGTTTTGTGCGAGGGAAGCCAGTCGTAATAAGCTGCAAGCAACATGACCAGCGTGACTTTCATGACCTCTGAGGGTTGCAGGCGCATAAACCCAAGGTCGATCCAGCGCTGCGCACCCATGCCGATGGTGCCGAACAGTTCGACAAATACCAGCAAAGCCACCGAGCCGAGATAGGCCAGCACCGACATGTTGCGCCAGAACCAAATCGGAACCAGTGCGATGATGAACATCACTGTCAGGCCAAGCCCGAAACGTTCCATTTGCGGCTCGGCCCAGGGCGTCCACGAACCGCCCGCAACAGAATACAGCATCAGAAAGCCCGCGCTGGCGGTGCTGATCAGCAGCAACGTCAGCGGCCAGTTCATATACAGGAACTTGCGAAACCCCGACGGCGTGGATTTGACGGCATATTCAAGATAGCTCATGCACGGTCCTTTCCATCCGGTCGCGCCTTGGGGCGCTTGTCACCCTCCAGCCGTTTTTGCTGTTCCTTGATGCGTTCGCGGTCGGCGACGGGGTAGGCTTCAAGCGGCGGTGTGCCGTCATAAAGAGCTTGCAGCATGATGTCGCGTGCAACCGGGGCTGCGGCTGTGGACCCGCCGCCGCCATGCTCAACAACCACGGCCACGGCGTATTTTGGGTTGTCATACGGTGCAAAGCAAACGAACAGCGCGTGGTCGCGACGCTCCCACGGCAAGTCCTCGTTTCGGATCACGCCTGCGGCCCGTTCTGCTTTGGTGATGTTTCGAACCTGGCTGGTTCCGGTTTTCCCCGCCATCCGGAACTCATCCGCGATGATGCGGCTTCGATATGCCGTTCCCCGCCTGTCATTCGAGACCGAGAACATGGCCTTGCGGACCTGTTCCAGATTGTAAGAATTAAGGCCCAGTGGTTCTCCGGCGCCCGAGGGTTGTTCAACACCGTCGATCGAGCGTACCAGGCGCGGCGTGACTGCGCGACCGGTGGCGATGCGGGCTGCCATTACAGCCAGTTGCAACGGCGAAGCCAGCATGAAGCCCTGACCGATGGACGCGTTGGCCGTATCGCCCACAAGCCACTCCTGACCGTGCGTGCGCCGCTTCCATTCCTGATTGGGAGCCAGCCCATCTGCCACCGCCGACATCGGGATGTCATGCTTGACCCCCAGTCCCAATGTGCGGGCCATGTCGGAGATCTTGTCGATGCCAACCCGCAGAGCCACGTCATAGTAATAGACATCGCAGCTGCGTTTCAGCGAGAGGTTGAGGTCAACCGTCCCGTGCCCACCACGCTTCCAGCAATGGAAGCGACGGCTGCCGACCTTCAGGTGTCCGGGGCAGTACACGGTGTTGCCGGGAGAGACTACGCCAGCTTCCAACGCGGCCAGCGCGGTGACCATCTTGAAGGTCGATCCCGGAGGATAAGTTCCTTGCACGGATTTATTCGCCAGAGGGCGGTACTTGTCTTCTGTCAATGCCCGGTAATCGGCGACCGAAATGCCACGTACAAACAGGTTCGGATCAAAACTGGGTGCCGAGGCGACCGCACGCAAGTCACCGGTTTCGCAGTCTATGACAACTGCGGCTGCACTTTCGCCTGCCAGTCGCGCCTGTGCATATTGTTGCAGATCAGCGTCGATGGACAGTTGCAGGTCTGCGCCGGGTTGTCCTTCCTGCCGGTCAAGCTCGCGCATGACGCGGCCCGTCGCGTTGACCTCGACCCGCTTTGCACCGGCCTTGCCGCGCAGTTCGATTTCCTGCTTGGCCTCAAGGCCAACCTTTCCAATCTGGAACCTTGGAATGCGCAATACCGGCTCAGGGTCTTCTATCTTGCTGAGGTCATAGTCGCTGACCGGGCCAACATAGCCGACGATATGTGCGAAATCCTCGTATCGTGGGTATTGCCGTGTCAGGCCGACCTCGGGCGTTACGCCCGGCAGCGCCGGAGCATTGACCGCAACCTTCGAGATATCCTCCCACGTAACCTGATCCGCCAGCGTCACCGGCAGAAACGGAGCCGAGCGGCGCATTTCAGTCCTGGCGCGCTCGATCTCATCTTCGTTCAGAGGGATCAGTTCCGACAGTTTGGCGATGACTTTTTCCACGTCATCGGCGTCTTCACGCACGATGACGATGCGATAGGAAGGTGAGTTCTGGCCGATGATCTGGCCGTTCCGGTCATAGATACGCCCACGGGTCGGCGGGATAAGCCGGATGTTGATACGGTTTTCTTCGGCCAACAGGCGGTATTCGTCGGCCTGTTCGACCTGCATGAACCGCATTCGTGCCGCCAGACCGCCTATGAACACCGCCTGTAGACCACCCAGCAACAGCGCTCTGCGTGGCAGGCGCTTATAGGCAAGGCCCTGGGATTTGGGTTTACGCTGTTTCATGCCCGGCTTCCCACAGCGCTGACATCAGCAGCGGATATGCGGCGAACCCCCAACGCGCTTTGGCTAAGCAGCACGACCAACGGGTAGACAGCGACCGTCAGCACAAGCTGAATCACGACCGGCCCCAATGCGGCCTGTTGCACGGACATCACCGATAGTACGACCCTGTTCATCAAAATGACCGCCGTGATCACAATGCCGACAGACATCCATTCTCCGGCAAATCCCGCATCCCTCATACCCAACGCCGCTGACCGCAAATAGGCCGACCCGACTACGGTCAGCGCTGCCAAAAGGCCCGGTGGACGTTGCAGTAGAAAGTCGGCCATCAGCATGACAAGCGCAACCAATACAGTCGGGACGTAATCGGGCCGTCGCAACACCCAGGCAAAAGTCAGGGCAATCAGGACGTCGGGAAAAGGCCAGCGATCGGGTTGAGCGTCCAACGGCAACAGATGCAGAAACAGCACAGCAAAAGCCAGCAAGGCATAAAGGCTGCGCATGGCCCAGTTTTGCGAGGCCGGTCTATCCATCGCTGACCTCATCCGGGGTCAGCGCCGCCTCTGGGCGGGTGGGGCCTACGATACTGCCCGGATCCTGAATGGGCGGAGCCGAGTGAAACCGCAGAACCCTGAGAAATTCGAGCCTTTCGAAATCTGCCGACAGGCGGACCCGCAGGCGCCCCCCGGGATCTGCCGCGATTTGACCGATCAACAGGCCCGCAGGAAACACGCCACCATCACCCGAAGTGATCACACGGTCCCCGGGGCGAACCAGCTCGCGGTTTTCAAGAAACTCCACCGCGGGCGCGGGGTTGTTGTCGCCTTTGATCAGCGCGGTCTGGCCAGAAGGTTGAATGGTTGCGGGAATCGCGCTGGTGGCATCCGTCACAAGGATCACGCGTGCCGTGTCAGGGCCAACACCTGATATCCTGCCGACCAGGCCAATGCCGTCCATCGTGGCCCATCCATCCACGATCCCGTCACGCTCTCCGACATTCAGCAGAACGGATTGCCGGAATGGCGACCCGCTGTCGGCCATGACAACGCCGGTGATATAAGTCAGACGCGGGTCAAGGCGGACATTGTTCAAATCCAGCAGTCGCGCGTTTTCCTGTTCAAGCTGCAAAGCAGCCTCTTTCCAGGCGCGCATCAGGCGCAGTTCGCTACGCAGTTCCCGGTTCTGCTCGCTCAGGCGCTGATAGCTTTGGAAGTCACGCACCAGATTGACGGCGGCAGTCACGGGGACCATGGCCCATTCCATCGACGGTACAACCGTATCCACGATCCGCGCGCGGAACCGTTCAACGCGCGGGCTGTCGATGCGCCACAGAAGGAAGATACCAAGCAGGCACAGCACAACAATCCCCAGCAACAAACGTCGCAGGGGGGTCGTGTACTCATCGCGCTGTGATCGGTCTTTTGCCACAGGTTACCTTCCCGTGCTGCTCGCGCCGATATAACCCTATCTTCCGAGGGTGCGCGCCTTAGCTTTCGTAGTCAATCGCGTGGCGCAGCTGTTTTTCATATTCCAGTGCTTTGCCGGTGCCCAAAGCCACACAATTCAGGCTTTCGTCCGCAATGGATACCGCCAGGCCGGTCTGTTCGCGTAGGGCCAGGTCCAAATCGCCCAGCAGCGCGCCGCCGCCGGTCAGCATCACACCACGGTCGACAATGTCCGCAGCCAAATCGGGGGGCGTTGTCTCAAGCGCGGTCATAACCGCCTCGCAGATCTGTTGCACGGGCTCTGACAGCGCTTCGGCCACCTGGGCCTGGCTGATCTCGATTTCCTTGGGCACGCCGTTCAACAGATCACGCCCCCGGATATGCATCGACTGACCGCGCCCGTCGTCGGGCATGCGGGCGGTACCAATGGTTGTCTTGATGCGTTCAGCCGTGGATTCACCTACCAGCAGGTTCTGCTGGCGACGCAGGTAGGAAATGATGGCCTCGTCCATCCGGTCACCACCAACGCGGACCGAACGGGCATAGACAATGTCTCCCAACGACAGAACAGCAACCTCGGTAGTGCCCCCGCCAATATCAACAACCATGTTGCCGGTCGGGTCGGTGATCGGCATGCCGGCCCCGATTGCGGCCGCAATCGGTTCGGCAATCAGGCCCGCGCGACGGGCACCTGCTGACAGGACCGACTGCCGAATTGCACGTTTTTCGACCGGGGTTGCGCCATGAGGAACGCAGACAATGATCTTGGGTTTCGAGAAGGTCGAGCGTTTGTGCACCTTGCGGATGAAGTGCTTGATCATTTCTTCGGCAGTATCAAAATCCGCGATCACACCTTCGCGCATGGGGCGGATGGCTTCGATCGAACCGGGCGTCCGACCCAGCATCAGCTTGGCATCTTCGCCAACTGCCAGAACTTTCTTCACACCGTCCTTGACGTGATAGGCCACAACCGAAGGTTCAGACAGGATGACACCGCGCCCCTTGACGTAAACCAGCGTGTTTGCTGTTCCAAGGTCGATAGCCATGTCCGCTGTGAACAGGCCGCCCAGATTGCCAAAGATCCCCATGTTTTCCCTGATCCTGTAATGTCGGTTTTCTACTGCCCGCGACTCGACGGTTCCGGGACGGATGACTTATAGGGTGCCATCACGCCCGGTAAAAGGGCTGATTCCGCGACAATCAGCACCTTTCCGCCTTATTGAATGGGACTTTAGAAGGCAAAATGCTCTCTTATCAACACATTTACCACGCCGGGAATCTGGCGGATGTCCAAAAGCACGCTTTACTGGCGTGGGTGCTGGATTATCTGACACGCAAGGACAAGCCGCTCAGCTATATCGAAACGCATTCCGGGCGTGGGTTGTATCGGTTGGATGCAGACGAATCCATTCGGACAGGAGAGGCAGAGGCAGGGATCGGTCGCGCACAGCGGGAAGGGTGGTTCGGGCCCGACCACCCGATGGCGCAGGTCCTGAAGCAGGTAGAGGCCCGGTACGGCGACATGGCCTATCCAGGATCGCCGATGATTGCTGCGACTATGTTGCGGGAACAGGACAGTTTGCACCTCGCGGAACTGCACCCACAGGAATTTGCGGCCCTGTCGTTGGCGATGTCGCCGTTTGGGGCGAAAGTCTATCAGCAGGATGGGTTCGATCTGGCGCAGTCCTTGCTGCCTCCAGCTCCGCGCCGGGGCATGATGCTGATTGACCCCAGTTACGAGGTGAAAGCCGATTATGACCGCTTGCCCGGCATTATCGCCAAGCTGCACCGCAAGTGGAATGTGGGCGTGATTGCCCTTTGGTACCCGATCCTGACGGACAATCGACATGCCGGGATGACTGCGGCTCTCAAATCGCGAAACTACCCCAAAGCAATTTGCCACGAAGTGACATTCCCGCCTGCGCGTGAGGGGCACCGGATGATTGGGTCAGGTATGTTTGTTGTGAACGCGCCGTTCTGTATCGGCGACGAAATGAACCGCCTTTCCAAGCTTTTCGCGCAGCTTTAGCAGCAGACGAGACGCTGGTCGGGATAAAGCACCCAATCCATCACCGTGGGTCGTGTTGGATTTTCCGGGCAACCAAACTTGCGGTTGCCCGGATGATTTATGCAATCACGTCAGGTCTTTATAGCTGATCTCGCGCGCATCCGCGCCTGGTCCAGCTTTTTCACGGCGCACAATCAGGCGGTTGAGAGCGTGGATATAAGCCTTAGCTGACGCCACGACGGTGTCGGTGTTTGCCGACTGGCCGGTTGCGATCATTCCATCCTCTTCCAGGCGCACGGAAACCGTCGCCTGTGCGTCCGTGCCCTCGGTTACGGCATGAACCTGATAAAGCTGAAGCCGTGCCGTGTTGGGGTAAATCGCACGGATCGCCTTAAAGGTCGCATCCACCGGGCCGTCGCCATGTTCGGTGGCGATTTTGTCCACGCCTTCAACCTCCAGCTCGACCGTCGATTCCGCCTGACCACCCGTGCCGCAAGTCACCTTCATCGAAACCAGTTGCAGGTGGTCGTCAGCCTCGTCCAGCGTCATCAGTGCAATGAGATCGTCGTCGAACACCTCTTTCTTGCGATCTGCCAGATCCTTGAACCGGACAAAGATATCCTTGAGCTGGTTGTCGCCCACCTCAAACCCCAGCGTTTCGAGCTTGTCGCGCAAGGCTGCGCGGCCCGAATGTTTGCCAAGCGGCAAGGATGTTCCCGAAAGACCAATGTCCTCAGGACGCATGATTTCAAAGTTTTCGCGGTTTTTCAGCATCCCGTCCTGATGGATGCCACTTTCATGGGCAAAAGCGTTCTTGCCGACAATTGCCTTGTTGAACTGCACCGGAAAGCCCGAGACCGTCGCAACCCGACGCGAGATGTGCATGATCTTGGTGGTGTCGATGCCAGTGTGCCACGGCATGATATCGTTGCGCGTGCGCAGTGCCATGACAACTTCTTCCAGCGCCGTGTTGCCAGCGCGTTCGCCCAGACCGTTGATGGTGCATTCAATCTGGCGGGCACCACCTGCCACAGCGGCCAGCGAGTTCGCGGTCGCCATGCCAAGGTCATTGTGGCAATGGGTGGCAAAGATCACGTCATCCGCCCCCGGCACCGTTTCGATCAGACGCTTGATCAGGTCCGCGCTTTCCACCGGAGCGGTATAGCCCACCGTATCCGGGATGTTGATCGTGGTTGCCCCGGCCTTGATTGCGATCTCGATCACACGGCAAAGGTAATCCCATTCGGTTCGCGTCGCGTCCATCGGGGACCACTGCACGTTTTCGCACAGGTTGCGCGCATGGCTGACCGTTTCGTGGATCTTGTCGGCCATCTCGTCCATGGTCAGGTTCGGGATGGCGCGGTGCAGCGGCGAAGTGCCGATGAATGTGTGAATGCGGTTCTTCTCGGCGTGTTTTACCGCCTCCCAGCAGCGGTCGATATCGGCAAAATTTGCACGGGCCAGACCGCAGATGCGGCTGTTTTTCGACCGCTGTGCAATTTCGGTCACAGCCTTGAAATCGCCTTCGGACGCGATGGGGAAACCGGCCTCGATGATATCGACGCCCATGTCGTCCAGCAGCTCGGCGATTTCGAGCTTTTCGTCATGGGTCATGGTGGCGCCGGGGCTCTGCTCGCCGTCGCGCAAAGTGGTATCGAAGATCAAGACGCGGTCTTGGTCGGTCACGTTGGTCATGGGGTTCTCTTTCTTCTTCTGTCCTAAAGCCTATGGCGCGCTGGCGTCCTCCTCTGAGCGGGCGCGCCGGATGGCACGCTCAGAGGCGGATTAGGATCAGTAGGCCACGCAGCGACGCACCGCGAAGGGCGGTGTCGACACAAGGGATATCTGCGCGGTTGATCATGGGATTGAGGTTATACAGAGCCCGCCGGGAATGAAAAGAACCAATTTGCAATACGCGAACTTCTGGCAACTGCCCTTGTTTCGACCGCCTTGATTGTTTGCACAGCGCCGCTAGCTGATCATGGATGGAAACTGCATTGATAATTGGTGCTTCTGGCGGGATAGGCGCAGCTGTTACCGGACGGCTGGTTGAGCAGGGCGTTTCGGTCACGCGGTTGTCCCGGTCGGAGGACGGCTTTGACCTGACCGATCCGGACGGGGTGATGCTGAAGCTTGAAAACCTACCAGGTCAGTTTGATCTGATTCTGGTGGCTTCGGGCGCCTTGGAGATAGACGGCTCTGTGCCGGAAAAGACCATTCGGGCGATTTCAGCCAACGCCATGATGGATCAGTTTGCGTTGAATGCCGTTGGTCCGGCATTGGTGCTAAGCCACGCGTATCATCTGTTGCCGCGACAAAGACGATCTGTATTCGCGGTGCTTTCGGCGCGGGTGGGATCAATCGGGGATAATCGGATAGGTGGTTGGATCAGCTACCGAGCGGCCAAGGCAGCGGTCAATCAGGTCGTCCATACCGCCGCAATTGAATTGGCCCGAACACATAAACAGGCGATTTGCGTCGCCCTTCACCCCGGCACGGTAAAAACAGAGTTCACGAACAAATACCTGGGTCGACATCCTGCCGTCGAACCTGAAGCAGCCGCCAGCAACCTGTTGAACGTGATACGCGGGTTAACGCTCGCTGATACCGGAGGGTTCTATGATTGGGCCGGTAAGCCGGTCCCGTGGTGAGCCATCACCCGTCCGAGGTTCCGGTTGCCTCGGAGTTCGCATCTGGGGCGGGTTGCGGGGCAGGGGTGTCAGCGTCGCTCTGCTGGTCCGAGGTCTGATCCGGCAACACGCCGTTTTCCCAGACACCGCTTTCCTCCTGGCCATTGGCATAGCGCATCGTCCCACTGCCCTGACGTTTGTTGTCGACAAAGCTGCCCTCATACACATCCCCGTTCGAGTAGGTCGCGGTACCCACGCCGTTGATTTTTCCGTCCGACCAGTCGCCCGTATACTTGAACCCGGCAGGGGTTGCGATTTCCCCTTTGCCGTGCCGTTTTCCGTTCAGGAAATCGCCGGTATATACCGTGCCATCGGAATAGGTCGCCTTGCCTTTGCCCTGACGCACGCCTTCAACCCAGTCGCCGTCATATACCGAGCCATCTGCGCGCGTAACGACACCCTTGCCGTGGCTTTGTGCGTTTTTGAATTGGCCTTTGTAGATCATACCATTGGGATAGGTGGCCGTGCCCTGACCCTCGATAACACCCGCGATCCATTCGCCTTCATAGGTCGATCCGTCCGGATAGGTGATGCTGCCGTTTCCTTCGGCCAGATCGGCAACAAAATCGCCGACATAGACAGAGCCATCCGGATAGGTCACTTCGCCAAGACCTTCAATCTGCCCGGCGTTCCAGTCGCCGGTATACACAAAGCCGTCCGTTCCGGTGAACGTTCCTTTGCCGTGGCGACGGTCGTCGACAAAATCGCCTTCGTACACATCCCCTTGGGCGTGGGTCACTTTGCCCTTGCCGTGGCGGCGCCCTTCTAGAAGCTCGCCTTCGTATACGTCACCGTTGGAGTAGGTCAGGTTACCCATCCCGGTGATCTGGTCCCCGGACCAATCCCCTGAATACACCATCCCGTCTGGCATCGTCTGCGTGCCGGTGCCATCGCGCATGCCTGCGCTGACGTCGCCCTCGTAAACGCTGCCATCGGCATAGGTGATCCTGGCCTTGCCCTGCCGCTCGCCGTCGACCCAGTCGCCATCATAGATGTATCCGTCGGGAAAACTCAGCACGCCCTTGCCATGTCGCTGGGCGTTCCTGAATTTACCCTCATAGCGCGTGCCGTTCGCGAATTCAGCGATGCCGGTGCCGTTGATTGACCCGTTGGACCAATCGCCCTCGTAGCTGCTGCCATTGGCATAGATGATCTTGCCGCGCCCTTCGGGCTGACCTTTGGCGAACATGCCTTCGTAGACTGACCCGTCGGGGTAGTGTGTCGTACCCTGACCCTGAATTTCGCCTTCTACCCATTGCCCGGTGTATTCAAATCCGTTCGGCAGCCGATACGTTCCTGTCCCGTGCCGCAACCCGTTCTCATAAGTGCCTTCATAGACACCGCCAACTTCATCATCCTTGACGATGACGGTCCCGTCCTGCGCGAAAGCAGTGGCCGCTGTCAGGCTCATCCCCGCCGCCAAAATTGAGTTTCGGATCACGTTCATTTCTGGTCCTGTCTGCCCGGTCGTCGCTGGTGATATCTCTTTCGCAAAACTAAGGTACCGTTGCGGGCAGAGCAACGGCTTTTGCCGCATTGGTCTTTTACTCGCGCGGTGATCTGCTAAATGGCAATAGGACTTACGAGGCAAGAGGGCAGCATGGCCGACCGTTTCCGCATCACTCTGGCGCAACTGAACCCGACCGTTGGCGATATCGAAGGCAACGCGGCCAAGGCCGTTGCGGCATGGGAGCAAGGCAAGGCAGCGGGCGCGGATCTGGTGGCCTTCCCCGAGATGTTCATCACCGGCTACAACACGCAGGATCTGGTTCTCAAACCGGTATTCCACCGCGCAGCCATGGCTGCGGTCGAAGCGCTGGCCGCAAAATGCGCTGAAGGTCCTGCAATCGCCATTGGTGGCCCCTGGGTCGATGATGGAAAGCTGTACAACGCATACCTGATCCTGAAGGGTGGCCGGATCACCAGCAAGGTTCTGAAGCACCACTTGCCGAATGAGACGGTGTTCGACGAAGTGCGCTTGTATGATGCGGGTCCATTGGGTGGGCCGTATTCGGTAGGGAATTTCCGGATTGGCAGCCCGATCTGCGAAGACAGCTGGCACCCGGACGTGGCAGAAACGCTGGAGGAAACCGGGGCCGAGTTTTTGTTGATCCCCAACGGGTCGCCTTATTTTCGGGATAAATACGATGTGCGACTGAACCATATGGTCGCGCGCGTGGTCGAAACCGGCCTGCCGCTGATCTACTTGAATATGGTTGGCGGGCAGGATGATCAGGTCTTTGACGGTGCCAGCTTTGGCCTGAACCCGGGCGGGGAACTGGCGTTCCGGATGCCTGTTTTTGACGAACTGCTCTCGCAAGTCGATCTTGAGCGCGGCGAAGACGGCTGGCGGATCGCATCAGGTGAAATCGTGCCTCAACCGGATGAGTGGGAGCAGGATTATCGCGCGATGGTGCAGTCCCTTCGCGACTACATGGGGAAAACGGGATTCAAAAAGGCGCTGCTGGGCTTGTCCGGCGGGGTCGATTCCGCGCTGGTCGCGACCATTGCGGTCGATGCCATCGGGGCCGAAAATGTCCGCTGCGTGATGCTGCCGTCGGAATACACCAGTCAGGCCTCGCTTGACGATGCCGAGGCGGTCGCCAAAGCGCTGGGCGTGCATTATGACTACGTGCCGATCTCGGACAGCCGCGCAGCCGTCACCAGCACTTTGGCACCGCTGTTTGCAGGGCTGGATGAAGGGTTGACCGAAGAAAACATTCAATCCCGCCTGCGCGGGTTGCTGTTGATGGCGATCTCGAACAAGTTCGGCGAAATGCTGTTGACCACCGGCAACAAATCCGAGGTCGCCGTGGGCTATGCCACGATCTATGGCGACATGAACGGCGGCTATAATCCGATCAAGGATCTGTACAAGACCCGTGTGTTCGAAACCTGCCGCTGGCGCAATGCCAATCACCGAGACTGGATGATGGGCCCTGCAGGCGAAGTGATCCGTCCCTCTGTCATCGACAAACCGCCCAGTGCGGAACTGCGCGAAGATCAGAAAGACAGCGATAGCCTGCCGGATTACCCGGTGCTGGACGGAATACTTGAGATCCTGGTCGATCAGGACGGATCGATCGCAGACTGTGTCGCCGCCGGGTACAACGAAGCAGATGCACAGCGGGTCGAACATCTGGTCTATATCAGCGAGTATAAACGGTTCCAGTCCGCCCCCGGCACGCGCCTGAGCAACCGCGCGTTCTGGCTGGACCGGCGGTATCCGATTGTGAATCGCTGGCGTGATCGCCCCTGATTGCCGCAATTCGTGCGCTGAATTGGAAACAGTAAAGTTTTCCTTCCTTTGATTGTTTTCCGATTGCTCGTTATGGGCCTGCCACGGGCGCTAAAACCGGCCTCTGACTTGTTGTGACGCCAACTTTCTGCCACATTTTAGCTTGAAAATTGCCCTATGTGGGGCGGGTGCGACGCAATTCTCAAAGTCGCGAATTGATTTTGAAGAAGTGTGACGCATCCGGGGTTGGATGTCTGAGTAAATGGTTTGGTTTTGACATGTATGAGGAATATCAAGGATCGCATCATGCTCTTTTGAAACGGCGGACGATGGAATCTCCGCCGCAGGAGCTGGATGAGGAAAAGCTGGAAGCGGCGATTGCCGGTGTTCTGAATGAACAGCGGCTGTCCGACGAACAGGCAGCAGCGTCGCTTCGGGCTGAGTTTCCAAGCTTGTTGCCGCAGAAGGACGTAACCGCGCAGACCGTGCAAAAAGACACCGGATTGACCGCGAAGCTGCGTCAGAAATGGGCGGAACTGTCCGGCGCAGCGTGATGTGCTGAGGATTTTCGTTGCCATTGGCGTCTGGGCCACAGGCGTAAAAATAGTGCCGACGTTGTGACAATTCGTGTTGCCAAACTTCTGGGTCTTGGTCCCCATACGGGTTCAGGCGACAGAGTATTGCGTATTTATGACGGCACCAAAACCGAACCCCGTAGAATCCGATCTTGCCCTTCCCAAATCTGTTGATGTTGTCGTTGTTGGCGGCGGCATAATCGGCGTTTCAACCGCGCTGGAACTGGCTGAACGCGGCGCTTCCGTCCTTTTGTGCGAAAAGGGGCAGATTGCAGCTGAACAAAGCTCGCGCAATTGGGGGTGGGTGCGTTTGGGCATGCGTGACCCCCGCGAAATTCCCCTGATGCAAGAGGCGTTGCGGATCTGGCAGACCCTTGATGCCCGCCTGGATGGCAATACCGGCTATGCGCAATCCGGCATTCTTTTCGGCGCGTCCGGCAAGCGGGGAGAAGTCAACCTGAAGCGTTGGATGTGCCATGTGGAAGGATTGCAGACCGGGGCAAAAATGGTGTCGGGACGCGAGTTGGCAGAGTTGTTGCACGGGCACGAAACCGGCCTGACATCTGCTCTGTACATGCCGCAGGACGGGCGGGCTGAACCGCAATGGGCCGCCCCGGCCATTGCCGAAGCCGCACGTCGTCTAGGTGCTGTGATCATGACAGGCTGCGCTGTGCGAAGTGTGGACATTCAGGATGGGCGTATTGCTGGTGTATTCACCGAACGCGGCAAGGTCGCCTGCGGGCGCGTGGTTTTGGCGGGGGGTGCGTGGTCGCGTCTGTTTGCGGGTAATGCAGGTATCAACCTGCCGCAGCTTAAGGTTCTGAACACAGTTCTGCGGACCTCTCCGGTGAAAGATGGGCCCGAAACTGCGCTATGGTCGGATGATTTTGCGATCCGAAAGCGCGCAGATGGCGGGCACACCATCGCGTCGGGACATCAGAACACGGTCGATATCGTGCCAGACAGTTTCCGGCTGGGGTTGCAGTTTCGTTTTGCCTTTGCGCAGGAATGGAAATCCCTGCGTTTTCGCTGGTCAAAACAGTGGGCTATCGAGGCCCGTCAGAACAGAAAATGGTTGCCGACCGACGTGACCCCGTTCGAGCTGTGCCGGGTTTTGGATCCTGAACCTTCGCAGAAGTTTTTGCGACAAGCCTGGGCCAGTGCACGAAAAGGGTTCCCTGCCTTGCAGGACAGTGAAATCGTCCAAAGTTGGGCGGGTATGATTGATGTTACCCCCGACGCCATTCCCGTAATCTCGGGCGTGGATGACATGCCGGGTATGTATATCGCCACGGGCTTTTCCGGCCACGGCTTTGGCATCGGGCCCGGCGCCGGCCGCCTGACGGCTGACCTTGTCACTGATTCAACCCCTTGTGTGGATCCGACCGCGTTCCGCCTGTCTCGGTTCACCGACGGCTCAAAGGTGCGACCGGATCCGGGTTACTAGGGGCTTAGCCCATCATCTGATAGCTGACCGGAACAAAGCGGAAGCCCTCGCCTCGTGTCTCGACAAAGCCCGCGGCAGGGAAGGGCATGTGATAGCCGACCATCGGCACCTTGTCGGCTGCCAGCATGCCAAGAACATTACGGCGCGCGGCTGTCGCGGCGGCCTTGTCCATGTCAAACCGAACCTCCCATTCCGGATGGGCAAAGGACCACACGTAATGGTTGGCCAAATCCGCTGTCAGCAGAAGGCGCTGTCCGTTGCTCTCCAGATGATAGACCGTATGGCCCGGAGTATGGCCGTGGGCCGCAACCGCAGTTATGCCCGATGCCACTTGCTCTCCATCACCGATAAAGCTCATCTTCTCGGCCAGCGGCGTGACTTTTGCGGCCACAAGATCACCGACATTGTTTCCGGCCTCTTGCGCGGACCAGAAATCGTATTCCGTTGCCGAGGTCACATAGCGTGCGTTGGAAAAGGTCGGTGCGCCATCCGTTGTCATGCCGCCAATATGGTCTGGATGCATATGGGTCAGCACGACAACGTCGATCTGATCCGGGCTGACACCTGCATCGGCCAAAGCGGCTTGAATGCCGCCTTGTCCCAGACCGGTGTCGAACAACACCAGTTCCGATCCGGTGTTGACCAGTGAGGGGGTAAAAAAGAACTGGGCGGTGTCGGCGGGAATAAAGTTCTCTGCCGAAACCTTTGCAAAGTCTTCATCAGACGCGCCACCGCCAAAGATATCCTTGGCGCCGTCGCGCGGCAGGCTGCCATCCAGCAGGGTCGTGACGGTAAAGTCGCCGACCTTGAAGGATTTGGCGATGGTCGAGTTGGCCTTGGCGTCAGAGCCTGCGGCCAAAACCGGCGCTGCTGCCGTGGCAAACGGCAAGGCGGCAGCAGTTCCCAAGGCGGCACGGCGCGTAAGTTTGATTGTCATTATCGTTCTCCCTGTCAGAACACCTTTAGAAAAACTAGAACGTTGTGAGATTCTGACCAGATGTTACGACATCCACGTAGGGTGCATGGATGAACAACACGTGTTAATTTTTGTTCATGTCGCGATCGCAGAACAAAACCGTTCCAACAGATCAAAGTGTAGAAGACTTCCTTAATTCGGTCCAATCAGAACGTCGGGCCGAGGAGGCGCGCGCTCTGGATGAACTGTTTCGGGCCACCACCGGGTTTGATCCGGTCATGTGGGGCCCGTCGATGATAGGGTATGGCCGTTATCACTATCGCTACGCCTCGGGCCGAGAGGGCGATTTTCTTGCAACCGGATTTTCCCCGCGCAAGTCGGCGCTGGTGATCTATATCATGCCGGGTTACGCGGATTTTAGCGGCATTCTTGCCCGGTTGGGCAAGCACAAGCTGGGAAAGTCCTGCCTGTATGTGAACACGCTGGCGGATATCGACATGCAGATTCTGTCGGAACTCATCCGCGCCGGGTTGGACGACCTTGGCAGGATATGGCCCGTGGAACCGCGTTGAATCACCTGATGGATCAAGCGGCGGCTGGACAAAAACGCGCCCATGTGACAAGAGCCGCGCCAACAGGAGACACCCATGACAACCACCCGTTTTGCCCCGTCGCCCACCGGTTACATCCATGTGGGCAACCTGCGCACCGCCCTGATGAACTATCTGATCGCCCGCAAGGCGGGTGGTACGTTCATCCTGCGCATCGATGACACCGACCCCGAACGCTCGAAAGAGGAATATGTCGATGCCATCAAACAGGATCTTGAATGGCTGGGTTTGCACTGGGATCGTGTCGAGCGTCAATCCGAGCGTTTGGACCGCTACGCCGAAGCGGCTGACAAGTTGCGCGCGATGGGGCGGTTCTATGAAGCGTTTGAGACGCCGACCGAGCTGGACCTGAAGCGCAAGAAACAGCTGAACATGGGCAAGCCGCCGGTTTATGACCGCGCCGCGCTGAACCTGTCGGATGCCGAGAAGGATGCCTTGCGCGCGGAACGTGGCAACGGTGTCTGGCGTTTCAAGCTGGATCACGAACGGATCGAGTGGACCGACGGGATTCTGGGCGACATTTCGATCGATGCGGCCTCGGTCTCTGATCCGGTGCTGATCCGAGGTGATGGGCAGGTTCTTTATACGATTGCGTCGGTGGTGGATGACACCGAAATGGGCGTGACAGATGTCGTGCGCGGCTCGGACCACGTGACCAACACTGCGACCCAGATTCAGATCATCAATGCACTGGGCGGGGATTGCCCGCGCTTTGCGCATCACTCGCTGCTGACCGGCCCGCAGGGCGAAGCACTGTCGAAACGCCTTGGTACGCTGGCCCTGCGCGATCTGCGTGAACAGGGTGTGCAGCCGATGGCACTGCTGAGCCTGATGGCGCGTCTGGGTTCGTCCGATCCGGTCGAGCTGCGCTCGGATATGGCCGAGTTGATCGATGGCTTTGACGTGAGCCGGTTTGGTGCCGCGCCGACCAAGTTCGACGTGCAGGACCTGTTCCCGCTGACCGCCAAATACCTGCAATCGCTGCCGCTGGCGAATGTGGCCGGAGCTGTCGCGGATGCCGGGGTGCCAGCAGAACTGGCTGAACCGTTCTGGGGCATGGCGCGGGAAAACATCACCACTTTGGCCGACCTCAAAGGGTGGTGGGATCTGTGCCGCGATGGTGCTGAGCCGTTGGTTGCGGATGAAGATCGCGAATTCATCGCTCAGGCCATGTCGCTGCTGCCCGAAGGCCCGTTTGATGGCGACACCTGGGGGACCTGGACCAATGCCGTGAAAGAGGCAACAGGCCGCAAGGGGAAAGGTCTGTTCATGCCGCTGCGCAAGGCGTTGACAGGTGCAGAGCGTGGCCCGGAAATGGCTGCGTTGCTGCCGTTGCTGCAGGTGATCCGCGCGCGCGGGTAAACCGCTACTATTCCAGCAAAAAGGGTCGTGCCCAGGCGCGACCCTTTTTATGCCGGCTGCTCAATCCGAACCGACAAACTGGTCAGGCGGTCATCGACAAAATCACGCTCAGCAGGTTTGAGTTGCTGGTGGCGCGGATAGCGCGGTTCGGCGCGATCATTCAAGATCGGGGCGTTCCAGCCGGTTGTCGTCTCAAAGAAACGATCCGCGCCGTCTTCTCCGAACGCCCGCAAGTAACCCTGAACAACAACATCGATGTAGCTGAGTAGCAGGGGGTGGTGATTGCTGGGCTCGTTATGCCGATCCTGCGGGACGGCGTAGACCGCAATTTCAACTTCATGTGTCAGTGGATGTGAAATCGAATGCGTTGCAGGAATTCGGTCGTACGCCCATTCCCGTTCATCCAGTGCGGCCCAGTCGTTCTTTGGGACATGCGCGATCATTCCCTCAATTTCAGACTCCGGGTCTGGGACAGCTGTCAGGAACGCGACCGGACGCAGATCGGTATGACGCCATGCGCGTTTCCAACCCTTCAGCTTTGCCGGGCGGGGGTCGGGGAAATCATGTGTGGCGAGGTTCACAAGGCTTCCATAGCCAAAGAAATAGGGGTCGGCCATGCGAGAGGTGTCCTTTGGGTCGATTGATGTATGTCAAACCGCTTTTTTCCGCGACATGCAATAAAGCTTCATCTTTTATTCAGGGAGGCCCTCATGCGGATTACCAAACGGACGAATATCGCTGTGCGCCTGTTGATGTATTGCGCCGCACACCCGGACCGGCTGGTCACCAAAGCCGAGATCGCCGAAGTCTGCAACATCTCGGAAAACCATCTGGCTCAGGTGATCAACCAGTTAAGCCAGTTGAATTACCTGAGCACTCAGCGCGGCCGCAACGGCGGTATGTCGTTGGCACGCCCGGCAAGTCAAATCCGGATCGGCGCGGTGTTTCGGCATGTCGAAGGGGCCTTGCCCATCGCCGAGTGTTTTGCGGATGCGGATAACACCTGTCCTTTGACCGATGCCTGTAGGCTGCGGCTGGCATTACAGGATGCGGCGGAAGTTTTTTATGCGTCTCTGGACGAAGTGTCGTTGGATGCGCTGGTTTGTGACAACGACCCGTTGCTGAAGCTGTTGCAGCCGGTGGCCTGCGTACGCTGACCTTAGTCGCTGGCCCGCAAAATGCGGGCTGGCCGGGCCGAGAGAGGGCGCAGTGCGAAGGCGAAACCTGCGCAGAGCGTAACGCCGATACCGGCCAGAACAATGCCAAAGGCCGAAGACCAGATCACAGTAAAACCTGTGTCGAAGATGTACGTGGCCACAGCCCAGCCGCCCAGGATGCCGACCAGCAAGGCGACGCAGCCCGCCGCGGTGCCCAGCAAGACCGAGCGCAGCCCAAAACTGCGCAGGATGCGGCTACGGTCAGCCCCCAACGTCTTGAGGATTGCCGCCTCGTATCTGCGGGCGGGTTCACCGGCGGCTGCCGCCCCGATCAGAACCAGAAATCCGGTCAATAACGACACGCCCGCGCCATACGAGGTTGCGGCGGCAATTCCTGCCAAAAGGCCCGAAACCCGGTCAATGGCATCGCGCACTCGGATGGCCGTGATGTTGGGGAACTGGCCTGCAAGATCTCGCAGAATGGCGGCCTCGGCCTGTTCTTCTGCATATACCGTCGCAATAAAGCTGTGTGGCGCGCCCGCCAGCGCCGACGGGTTCATCGACATGACAAAACCCATACCCGCTGTGGAAAAATCCACCTCTCGGGTTGAGGTCAGCTCTGCGGTGATATCCCGCCCCAGGATGTTGACAGTTATCTGATCACCGAGTTTCAGACCCATCTCTTCGGCTTCTTCGGCTGCAAAGCTGATCTGTGGTGCACCAGAATAATCCTCTGCCCACCATTCCCCCGCTGTCACCCGTGCATTTGCCGGGGGTCGGGCTGAATAGGTAACGCCGCGATCTCCCTCCAGTACCCAATGATCTCCGGCTACCTCGCGCGCGGGGCGGCCGTTTATCTGAGTGATGATCCCTCGCAGCATTGGTGCGCTTTCAATGCGGCTGACAGCCGGATCGGTTTGCAGCCGTTCGGTAAAACCTGGCATCTGGTCTTTTTGAATATCGACAAAGAAGTATGAGGGCGCGACATCCGGCAGATTGCCGGAGATCGCATTGCGCAGCGTGCCGTCGATCTGCCCAACCGCTGCCAGCACTGACAAACCCAGACCAAGTGACAAAACCACCGACCCCGCGCCTTCACGCGGATCAGAGATGGCGGACAAGGCCCATCGCAGGGCAGGGCGGCCCCGCGCCAAAGGTGTTCCGGCCCGTGCCAGTTTGCGAATGGCATAGGCTGCGAACGCCAGCAGGATCAGTGCGCCCGCTAGTCCGCCACTGGTCCACAGGGTAAGGCGAGTTGATCCGCTGAACCAGGACGCAATCGTGATCAGGGACGCCAATCCAATCCCGGTCGCCACGACGTAAACCGCGCGTGGGATGGGACGCGCTGCGCTCAGCGCATCGCGAAACAGGGTTGCGGCGCGCACATCTTCGGTTCTGGCCAGCGGCCAGAGCGTGAACAGAAATGCTGTCAGCAAGCCATAAAGTGCGGCCTCGATCAGCGGTCGCGGATAGAGCGAGAACACCGCCGGAACCGGCAACCGGTATTCCAGCAGCGGCGCCAGCAAAAGCGGAGCCACCCCGCCCAGCACCAGCCCAATTAAAATGCCGGTCAGGGACAGCATTCCGATCTGAATCAGGTAAGTTTGAAAAATGGTAGCGCGATCCGCCCCTAATGTCCGCAATGTCGCAATGGTTTCCGTTTTCTGGCCCAGATAGGCCCGCACGGCGGCGGACACACCGATGCCACCGACGGCAAGCCCCGACAACCCGACAAGGACCAGAAAGGCACTCAGGCGGTTGACGAATTCCGATATGCCCGGCGCGCCGTTGCGTGCATCGCTCCAGCGCATCCCCGAGCCCTCAAGCGCGGCGCTGGCACGTGCGGACACCTCCGACAGGTTCGCGTTTTGGGGCAAGGTCAGCCGGTACCTGGTCGAAAAAAGCGTTCCGGGTTCCAGCAGGCCAGATGCCTGCAACGCTTGGGTACGCACCATTGTACGTGGCCCCAAGGCAAAACCAGCCGCGGCGCTGTCGGGTTCATTCCGAAGTGCGGCCATCAGAATGAACTCTTGCGTGCCTAGCGCGAAGTGATCACCGACCGACAAACCAAGCCGGTCGATCAGAACGGGTTCCATAACGGCACCGGGTAATCCGGCCCTGCCATTCAGGGCGTCGCTCAGCGTGATATCCGGCTCCAGCTTAACCGATCCGACCAGCGGGTAAGCCTTATCCACAGATTTGACCTGGGTCAGCGCACGTTCCGGCCCGGTGTCGCGGGGTACAACCGCCATCGAGCGGAAATCGACAATCTCGGACACCTGCTCGGATGCCTGTTGCATCCAGAGGCGCTCGGCCTCAGTGGCAAAACGATAAGTGAACTCAAGCTCGGCATCGCCGCCCAGCAGGGATGCCCCTTCGCGGGTCAGCCCGGTCTGAATCGCATGACGCACCGATCCGACGGCTGCGATGGCTGCGACGCCCAAGGCCAGACAAGCCAGAAAGATGCGAAACCCGCGCAGGCCCCCGCGCAGCTCTCGACGGGCCAGCCGCGCGGCGAGCCGAAGGCTCATTCTGCGGCCTCCTGCCGGGTCTCGTCGGCAATCCTGCCGTCGCGCAGCCGGATCACACGGTCACATCGTTCAGCCAGCGAACGGCTGTGCGTTACAAGAACCAGCGTCGCATCATATTTGCGCCGAAGCCCGAACAGCAGATCGACAATCGCGGCACCGTTTGTTTCGTCCAGATTCCCGGTCGGTTCATCCGCCAGCAAGATCTTGGGGCGTGGTGCCGATGCGCGCGCCAGGGCAACTCGTTGCTGCTCGCCACCCGACAACTGTGCTGGGTAATGATCGCGGCGATGCGATAACCCCACGGCATTCAGTTCAGTTTCGGCCCGGTGAAACGCATCTTTGTGCCCTGCCAGTTCCAGCGGTGTCGCCACGTTTTCCAACGCGGTCATCGTTGGGATCAGGTGGAAATTCTGAAACACCACGCCCATGTTGTCGCGCCGAAACCGCGCCAGGGCGTCCTCGTCCATGCTTGTCAAATTCTGATCCAAGGCCAAGATTTGACCGCTTGTTGCCTGTTCCAACCCACCCATCAGCATCAACAGCGACGATTTTCCCGACCCCGATGGCCCGATCAGCCCCAGCGTTTCCCCCCTGTTCACGGTCAACGTAATGTCATGCAAAATAACGACCCGCCCGGCATTGCCATCCAGCGATAAAGCGGCATTCTGAAGAGCGAGAACAGCAGGCGTCATGGGTCTTCCCGATAAAGGAGCGGTTTTTGGGATATGGAGTGATCACCGTATTGCGCAAGGTTTTGATGGCAAGTCCATTTGTTTTCTGCGGTTTTGCGGCCACAGCCGAACAGGTGGCGATTGCAGCCCTTGGGGATTCGCTGACGCAAGGCTACGGGCTGGTGGAGGAGAACGGGTTTGTTCCCCAGCTTGACCGTTGGTTGCAGGCGCAGGGCGCAGATGTCCGGGTTATCAACGCCGGTGTCTCGGGCGATACAACGGCGGGTGGTGCCGCACGGGTGCAATGGACCCTGACACCGGATGTGGACGGAATGATCGTTGCCTTAGGCGGGAATGACGTGTTGCGCGGGATCGATCCTGCTGTTTCGCAAGCCAATCTGCGCAAGATCCTTGAGGTTGCACGCGATGCGAAGGTTCCTGTCTTGTTGATCGGAATGCAGGCGCCGGGCAACTACGGTGCTGAATACAAGCGGGCATTCGATGGCATGTACCCTGCGCTGGCGCAGGAGTTTGAAGTCCTGTTTTTCAGCAGTTTCTTCGAGGGGCTTGCAGCGGAGGGCGACCCCGCGGCCGTATCGCACTTCATGCAATCGGACGGCATTCATCCAAATGCGGCAGGGGTGGCGAAGATCGTCGACGCAATGGGTCCGTCCGTGCTGCAACTCGTGACGCAGGCGGGCGGGGAAGGTTAGCCATCCCCGTGATAGCGATCAGACGACCGTAACAACCGTTCCGATGGGGACCCGGTTATACAGATCGATGACATGTTCATTCAGCATCCGAATACACCCGTTTGACACCGCCCTGCCTATGGTTTGTGGCTGTGTCGTGCCGTGGATTCGGAAATAGGTATCGACACCGTTCTGGAACAAATACATCGCGCGCGCGCCGAGAGGGTTATCCCCACCTCCCGGCTGGACATAGTCATTGTCCTTGAATTTTGCGTAGGCCACCGGATCGCGTTGGATCATCTCTTGGGTCGGGCGCCAGGTCGGCCATTCCTTCTTCACATCGATGGTAGCGGTGCCGGTGAATTCCAGACCTGCCTTGCCGACGCCGCAGCCATAGCGGATCGCTTTGCGTGGTTCGGTGACATAGTAAAGATAGAATGAACGGGGGGCGACCAGCAGCTGCCCGGGCAGAAACTGCTTTTTGATGCGCACGAATTGCGGTGTCGGATCATACTCGACCGCTTTCTTTGCACTGGCGATGCCTGGCAGCAGCGTGGCCGCTGTTCCGGCCAGAAAAACTCGGCGTGTAAACATCGAAACCCTCATCAATTGACCAATGAAACCTAAGAGCCAGTTTCATCATGATATGTTATTTGGTCAATTCTGGGGCAAGCATCACGCATCCGTGATGTGATCAAACAGCCACCGAAACGGCAGCGGTTGAACAAAAGGATGAGGGGTTTCCCTCATCCTTTCAATAGCTTATGCAAGCTGGATGTTGTCGGCGCTTTCGCGGCCGTCACGACCCGAACGCAGTTCGTACGTGACTTTCTGGTTGTCGGCCAGACCGGTCAGGCCCGAGCGTTCGACGGACGAGATGTGGACGAAGATGTCCTTGCCGCCATCTTCGGGCGCGATAAAGCCGTAGCCTTTGGTGGTGTTGAACCATTTTACGGTGCCTGCTGGCATATCCGTGTCTCCTGTTTGGTGCTGCCCACGGAGTTGCGGCAGCCTGGCGTCGTAGGTCTGGATCGATAGACTGAGCGCCGTAGAAGGAGACAGTAGGTCGAAATAGAAAAACGTTAGCACCTTGCATATGGCATTGAGGTAAGCCTGTGGCAAGAGCGGTTTGTACGGATTGTACAGGGGCCAGAGGGCAGAAAGCCCAATATGTACAAGAATCCGCTGATGGGTTTGACGCCGTTTGATGGCATCCCGGGTGCTCTGATCACCCTGTCTGTTGATACGCGACGGTAGTGAAAAACCCGGACCCACACTTTTCCGGTCGGCCATGCGGAGCGGTCACCGCGTGCCATACCTGCGCGGGAGAGTGACACTTTTCTTGGTTGCAGGCACGTGGTCAGGACCAGTGTCATTCTGGCCGGTTGCGCGGGGGGTCTTCTCACAACCGACGGTTTTTATTCATTAATCACTATGTTTGGAAATTTCGCTATCCGGTGCTATACTATTTGGCAGCTGTGGGGGCGGATATGAAAGTTGTCTGTACGATAACCTTGTTGTGCTGGGCCGGAGCCGCGCAGGCCCTGACTGTTCCAAATGGGACAGAGGGTTCGATGCCGGGCGCGCGTGAAGGCGGGCTCAAACTCTACAACATGTTCGAGTTTGAACACGAGATGAAGGCACCGGTCTTCGCGAAAGAGAATCCGCGCCGTAATGAAAGACGTCGTCGTCTTGTCGAGCTTGGAGGACCCAAGCGTTTGCCCGAGATTCTGGCTGAACGGACAGAGGTCGTGGAGGAATCAGGGCCCGAGTTCTGCGAGCTGTGGTGCAATGAGCCCGGGTCCGAAGAAACGCCGGTGGACGTGAACGTCTCGGCCGTGCCGCTTCCGGCCAGTTGGCTGCTGCTGGTTGGGGCGCTGACAGGGCTGTTCGGTGTCGGACGGCTGCGCGGCAACCGGTTCGGGTAAGCGCTGCACCTGCAATCATCCTTGAATGCTGTGATATGGGACACCGAAGGTTGGTGGGACTGCCGACCTGCGGCAATGGCCTGCAAAGGCGTGTGTGTTAACCACTTGGTAGTCATACCTGCGCCACCTTGCGCACATGAGTGATTATCGCCGCGTCCGCATTCCCGGAGCCAGATATTTCTTAACGGTTTCGCTGGCCGACCGGTCATCGGACCTGTTGATCCGCGAGGTGACGCATCTGCGCGCGGCTTTTGCTGAAACGCAGCGGGAGCGCCCGTTTTGGTGCGATGCGTTTGTGGTGTTGCCCGATCATCTGCACGCGGTGTGGACCTTGCCGCCGGGCGATGCGGATTATTCCACGCGGTGGGGTACGATCAAAGCTCGGTTCACCATGGGCGTGAACAAGGCAAACCGTAGGCCGGGCTTCAGCCCGGCACCCGAGCTCACGCATCTACCTGTTGTGACCTCTGGCAGATATGCCGGGCTGAAGCCCGGCCTGCGGGCAAGGGGTGATGGGTGCAAGCACCCATCCTACGCTTGATCCAAAGTGCGTTCTGGTTTGACTCTGAGAAACCCTTCCAAAGGCTTGCCTTCCAGTTGCCTGACCAACTTCCGTTTTCTGACACTCCTCAATCTAGTTCCAGTTTGTCTCGGCACGCTGTTTTCATTGACCACCCACCGTCGAATGGTTCACCTTCGAAACGAATTGCGGTACCCGCCCAGTCTATGTTGATTCCACCGAACTCAGCTTTGGCGCAATGGTTTGCTGTTAGTATATTCGCGAGCAAGTGAACCACTGGCTCTGGAAGCTCTTCTACCCCAATGGTTAATGAGAAAATTTGTTTAGACGGAGGCGAGCCGAAGATTGCACCAAAGTGCTTCCCGAGTACGTCACCCCAATACAAATTCGGATCGTCCCCGTCGAGCTCGCTGTTATTAATAGTCAGGGATTCGAACACCGCAGTCGCGTCGACTTGCCCGTCGGGAAGTGCTGGAACGAGAATTGTTTCGGCCTGTCCCGACGATCCAAGAATGGCTGAGATGAACACTGTCGCAATTATCTTTGAGAACAAAGAAAAACTCCTGATTTTGCGTTTCTTTCGCCTGTGGGTGTTTCGAGTGGTGCCGGGCTGAAGCCCGGCCTACCAGTTGGCGTGAAGGGAGCGAGCACTCAACTTACGCTTGCTAAGCTTGTTTGGATTTGTCGGTTCTCAGTAAAGTTTGGTCTCCCCAATAGGTAACCTTGGCTACTGAGCCTACTTCCAATTCGAACCAGCAGTCGGTGTATTCCGCGCCAGGAACGCTGAACGCACATCCATGCAACTGCAGCAATTCTCCATTTGTTTTGACAATTTCCACGATCCAATCTTCGGTTCGGCTGTCATCCGCGAAAAGCAGCTTGTTGGGCGAGAGAGGTCGAAGTGTCAACGAATAGTCGTATTCGCCTATGACGAAATCAATCGTTCTCTCGCCGTCCAGAAAGGGGACGTCTTCAGGTATTCTTTCCCAAGTTATTGACAAAGTTTACCGCGCAAACTTCTTATGCTTCAACCGCTTAGGCTCCAGCGCGTCTGGTCCCAACCGCCGCTTCTTATCCTCTTCGTAATCCTCGAAGTTGCCCTCGAACCATTCCACATGGGCGTCGCCCTCGAACGCCAGAATATGCGTACAAATCCGGTCGAGGAAGAAGCGGTCGTGTGAGATGACGACCGCGCAACCGGCAAAATCGACCAGCGCGTCTTCCAGTGCGCGCAGGGTTTCGACGTCGAGGTCGTTGGTGGGTTCGTCGAGCAGCAGGACGTTGCCGCCCTCTTTCAACAGGCGGGCCATGTGGACGCGGTTGCGCTCACCGCCTGACAGCAGCGAGACCTTTTTCTGCTGGTCGCCGCCCTTGAAGTTGAAGGACGAGCAATAGGCGCGGGAATTGACCTGCGCGTCGCCCAGTTGGATGATCTCGGCGCCGCCGGTGATCGCCTCCCACACGGTGTCGTTGTCTTTCAGGTCGTCGCGGGACTGGTCGACATAAGACAGCTCGACCGTGTCGCCCAGCGTGATGGTGCCGCTGTCGGGCTGTTCCTGACCGGTGAGCATCTTGAACAGCGTCGATTTACCGGCACCGTTGGGGCCGATGACGCCGACGATGCCGCCGGGGGGCAGGGCGAAGTCCAGCCCTTCGATCAATTGCTTGTCGCCCATATGTTTCGACAGGCCCTCGACCTCGATCACCTTGCCGCCAAGGCGCTGGCCGTTGGGGATGACGATCTGGGCGCGGGTCAGCTTTTCGCGCTCGGACTGTTCGGCCAGTTCATTATAGGCGTTGATCCGGGCCTTGGATTTGGCCTGACGGGCCTTCTGACCCTGACGCATCCATTCCAATTCGCGCTGCAGGGTTTTCTGCTTGGACTTGTCCTCGCGGGCTTCCTGCTCCAGCCGTTTGGCCTTTTGTTCCAGCCATGCGGAATAGTTGCCTTCGTACGGAATGCCGCGGCCGCGGTCGAGTTCGAGGATCCAGCCGGTGATATCATCCAGGAAGTAACGGTCGTGGGTGACGATCAGGATGGTACCCTTGTAGTCGATCAGGTGCTGTTGCAGCCATGCGATGGTCTCGGCGTCCAGGTGGTTGGTCGGTTCATCCAGGAGCAGCATGTCGGGCGCTTCGAGCAGCAGCTTGCAGAGCGCCACGCGGCGTTTCTCACCGCCCGAGAGGTTGGCGATGTTGGCATCGTCCGGCGGGCAGCGCAGCGCTTCCATGCTGACGTCGATCTGGCTGTCGAGGTCCCAGAGGTTTTCCGCGTCGATCGCGTCCTGCAGGGTGGTCATTTCCTCCATCAGCTCGTCCGAGTAATTCTCGGCGATCTCCATGGCGATCTCGTTGAAGCGGTCGACCTTGGCCTTTTTCGCGGCCACGCCCAGCATCACGTTTTCGCGGACGGTGAGCGATTCATCCAGCTGCGGTTCCTGCGGCAGATAGCCGACCTTGGCGCCCTCAGCCGCCCAAGCTTCGCCAGTGAAGTCGGTGTCGAGGCCGGCCATGATCTTCATCAGCGTCGATTTACCGGCGCCGTTGACGCCGACAACACCGATTTTCACGCCGGGCAGAAAGCTGAGGTGGATGTTTTCAAAGCACTTCTTGCCACCGGGATAGGTCTTGGAGACACCCTGCATGTGGTAGACATATTGATAGGCGGCCATGTCGCGTCCTCTGGGTCGGGAATTTGGGTTGAAACGCTGGATATCCGAGCGGGGCGGGCGGGGCAAGCTGGTGGTTTTGTGAATTTCGTCCCGTATCTGCATGGGCTAGGTTTGCCGGGCTGTATGAAGGGCATGAAGTAGTGGAACTGGCGGAACTGATATCAGGCTGGGCGCAGCCAGGACGTGTCGAATGGATAGGCGTCCGGCCCGAGCGGCGGGTTGGGGTGGAGGTGGTGAGGGAGGCGGTGGTCTCGGCCGATGGGCTGGAAGGCGACCGGGGCCATGCGGGCAAGCGGGCGGTTTCTCTGATCCAGCAGGAGCATTTGGCGGCGATTGGGTCTTATCTGGGGCGGGGGCCGGTTGCGCCCGAAATCCTGCGGCGCAATCTGGTGGTTTCGGGGATCAACCTTGCCGCGCTCAAGGGGCGTGAGGTGCAGGTGGGCGAGGCCGTTTTGCGCTTTACCGTGATCTGTGCACCGTGCAGCCGGATGGAAGAGGCGCTGGGCAAGGGCGGCTATTCTGCCGTGCGGGGGCATGGGGGATGGTGTGCCGAAGTTGTCAGGCCGGGGCGGGTTGCGCTGGGCGACGCCGTGCAACCGATTGATTGACAACGCGGCCCGGTTCTGAACATCAGCAGGTTATGGAGCGGTATGACATCCCATACGCGCGGCCCGGGCAGGTCGTTGGGCTGTTCGGCGGGTCATTCGATCCGCCGCATCGGGGCCATGTGCATGTAACGCGTGAGGCGATGAAGGCCTTTGGGCTGGATCGGGTGTGGTGGCTGGTGTCACCGGGCAATCCGTTGAAAGAGCGGGGGCCTGCGCCGATTGCGCGGCGGATGGCGGCGGCGCGGCAGGTGATGCAGCATCCGAAGGTGGATGTGACGGATATCGAGGCGCTGGTCGGCACGCGGGCGACTGCGGACACTCTGACAGCGCTCAGGCGGCTTTACCCGCAGGTACGGTTTGTCTGGCTGATGGGCGCGGATAATCTGGCGCAGTTTCATCGCTGGAAAGACTGGCGGCTGATCATGGACACTGTGCCGGTGGGCGTGGTGGCGCGGCCGGGCGAGCGGATCTCGGCCCGGATGTCACCTGCGGCGCGGGTCTATGCGAAGTACCGGATCGACGGGCAGGCGCGGCACCTTTTGGGGCAGGCACTGGCCCCGGCGTGGTGTTTCGTGAACGTGCCGATGATCGATGTAAGTTCGACCGAACTCCGGACGCGCGGCGAATGGGGCGCAGAAGTGTTGCCGGAATAGCCCCAACGGGCGCATAATCTAACACAGTGGTTGTGTGCTTTTGATCTGTGGGATTTTAATTCGGCTATGGCTGGTCGTTTTTCACGTCGTTTGTTTCTGGGGGGATTGGGGGCGTCCCTGATCCCGGCAGCGGGCCTTGCGCAGGCGCCGCTTGTATCGCTGAGACCGCAGGCGCGTGGGGTCATATTAAGCGGTGCCGAGCGATTGGTGGCCGCAGCAGGCCTGAAAGGCGAAGTTGTGTTTGCGGTTGCGGATGTGGCGACCGGGGCGCAACTGGAAGTGTTTGGTGAGGGCGCAAGTCTGCCCCCGGCCAGCGTTGGAAAGGCAATGACCGCGCTTTATGCGCTGGATGTTCTGGGGCCGGAACACCGGTTCGAGACTCGGCTGGTGGCGGATGGCCGGATCGAGAACGGCGTTCTGCACGGCGATTTGATTCTGGTTGGGGGCGGCGACCCGCTGCTGGATACGGATGCGCTGGCCGCGATGGCGGCCAATTTGCGCGAGGCCGGGATTATCGAAGTGCGCGGCGCGTTCAAGGTTTATGACGGGGCGTTGCCTTATGTGTTCAGCATCGATCCCGAACAGCCGGATCATGTGGGCTATAGCCCGGCTGTCAGCGGCATTTCCCTGAACTTCAATCGTGTCCATTTTGAATGGAAACGCGCAGGCAATGGCTATGACATAACCATGGATGCCCGCAGTGAGCGTTATGTGCCTGCAGTGGATGTCTCGGCCATGCGGGTCGAGGATCGCAGCCTGCCGATCTATACCTATCAGGCAAGCGCGCGGCAGGATCGCTGGACCGTGGCCAAGGGCGCGTTGGGCAATGGCGGGGCCCGCTGGTTGCCGGTGCGCAAGCCCGCTTTGTACGCGGGTGATGTGTTTCGCACCTTGGCGCGGTCGAACGGGATCGTTTTGAAGCGTGTTCAGGTGACACACCAGAGCGTGCGGGGTGTTGATCTTGTGGTGCATCGCAGCGACAGTTTGGACCATGTCCTGCGCGGGATGCTGAAATACTCGACCAACCTGACGGCCGAGATGGTCGGGCTGGCCGCGACCAGGGCGCGCGGTGTTGACCCGCACACCCTGGCGGAATCAGCAGCCGAGATGAACCGGTGGGCCGCCAGTCGTTTCGGCGTGACCGGGATCGCCATGGTCGATCATTCGGGACTGAGCGATGCCTCGCGCATGGTACCGGCGGATTTGGTTGCGGCCCTTGTTGCAACACAGAAATCGGGGATGTTGCGACCCCTGATGAAACCTTTTGCACTGACCGACCGGGACGGGCGGCCCGTCAAGAACCACCCAATCAAGGTTGATGCCAAGACAGGGACATTGAACTTTGTATCCGGGTTGGGCGGTTTCCTGACAACTGCGGACGGGGTCGATCTGGCATTCGCGATATTCACCGCCGACGTGGACCATCGCGCAACGATCCCACGCGCGCAGCGTGAGCGCCCGGATGGCGCACGCAGCTGGAACAGCAGATCACGGAAATTGCAGCGCGCCTTGCTGGAGCGCTGGGGATCACTTTACGGAAGCTGAAACCTGAAACCGGCCTGAAGCAGCGGGCGTCAGACGGTGTGGCGCGCCCTAGCCCCGCGCTCGATCGCGGCCGCGTGCAGGCGGTCGATGTCCAGCTCGTACCGGATTTCTTCCAGCAGGCGCAGTTCGGATTCGGCCAGCGTTCCGTCAGCGGCAGCGACGTCACAGGCCAGGGCATAGGCGGTTTCGTTCAGGCGTTCGGGCAGGTTGTCCCGGATCAGGCCGAACAGCGCATCCAGCCCGTCTTCCTGTTCGAACAGGTCAAACACGACCTGCGACACGTGGCGCATCCGGTCGATGTCGTACCCGGCGAAAACCGGCAACATGTTCACGGCGACCTCGATCTTGACCAGCTCGGCGGTTCGGATGGTTTCGTCGGAGGCCGAGATCGCAACCATGATCGCCACAAGGCAATCCTGTGGGGACATCGGGTGGGGAACTTGCTCGGTCATTCGGGGCATCCTGCTTGGGTGTTTCTGATCGCGCACGATATGAGGGGGGGCGGTGAGGTTCAACACCTAGCTCGTGATTTGAGGCGGAAAAGCAGGTTCTGGGGGTTAGGAATTCTGTTTAACCCCGGTCGGGCATAACCCGGAGGTGCCGGAGCATGGTTTTCTCTGAAGCATTTTTGTGGTCAATCCGTGCGAGATAGTTCTGTGCCCGCTCAACCGGGTCATATCTGTACTGGTCGGGGCCAAGAAACTTGCGTGCATTCAGATCTGCGGTACTCAGAAGGTCGAAATTCACCAGTTCCAGCCAGCAATTCCACCCTTCATCATATTCGCCGGCCCAATTGTTCGTGTAATACCTGACAAGCCGGTTCCGGATCGTATACCCGTGGCAATCGAACGCGAGCAAGCCATTGGTGACGTAGATGTGGCTTCCGGCAAACCCTTCGGCAGGGACAATTCTTTCTGCATAAAAACCGGGCAGGGGCGACATCTTCAGATAGACGCCAGCGAGTATGTGGCAGGCGCCATTGCCGAAGAATATACGGTCCGGAAGCGCCCACCTGCGCTCGGGGTCTTTCTTAACACCGGGTTTCATTCTGTACATGAGTTGCTTTCGCGCCTGGACGTGGAGGAAGAAGGGTCGTGTGCCTATTGGGAAAACTGACAGTCCTTGCGGGGTGGCGCCAGTGATCTGGTGCCGCAGGATCGCGAAAAGTGTTGCCTGTCATTGACTCATGCTGCACTGGCACAATAGGAGGGGCCGGTCGGGTTGCGTGGTGCAGCCGCGACCGTTTCCCCAATGGAGCACATTAAAATGTCTGAACTGCGCGAAACCGCGATGTCGTCCAAGGCCTGGCCCTTTGAAGAGGCGCGCCGGTTGCTTAAACGCTATCAGAAAGGTGCTCCGGAAAAAGGGTATGTGCTGTTTGAAACCGGATACGGCCCGTCGGGCCTGCCGCATATCGGCACGTTCGGCGAGGTGGCGCGGACCACGATGGTCAAGCGCGCCTTTGAAGCGCTGTCGGACATCCCGACCAAGCTGATCTGTTTTTCGGACGATCTGGACGGGATGCGCAAGGTTCCCAGCAACGTGCCGAACCCCGAGGCGCTGGAAGAGCATTTGCAGCGCCCGCTGACCTCGGTTCCTGATCCGTTTGGCGAGTATGACAGCTTTGGCGAGCATAACAACGCGATGCTGCGCCGGTTCCTTGATACCTTCGGGTTCGAATATGAGTTCTATTCGGCGCGTGATTTCTATCGCTCGGGCCAGTTCGACGAGATCCTGAAGCGTGCCGTCGAGAAATATGACGACGTGATGGCCATCATGCTGAAAAGCCTGCGGGAAGAACGCCAGCAGACCTATTCGATCTTCCTGCCGATCCACCCGGAAACCGGGCGGGTTCTGTATGTGCCGATGAAAAAGGTCTGCGCCGAGACTTATACCGTCACCTTCGATGATGAAGACGGCAAGGAATGGACCGTTCCCGTCACCGGCGGCAACGTGAAGCTGCAATGGAAGCCGGATTTCGGGGCGCGCTGGGCGGCACTGGGCGTTGATTTCGAGATGTACGGCAAGGAACACGCGACCAACGAAAAGATCTATGACGGGATCTGCCGGGCCTTGGGTGGCCGCGCGCCCGAGCATTTCAGCTATGAGCTGTTTCTGGACGAGAATGGACAGAAGATTTCGAAATCGTCGGGCAATGGTGTCTCGATTGACGAATGGCTGACATATGCGCCGACCGAGTCGCTGGCTTATTTCATGTACCAAAAGCCCAAGACGGCCAAGCGGATGCATTTCGACGTGATCCCGAAAGCCTATGATGAGTATCATCAGCAGCTGCGCGCCTATCCGGGGCAGGACCTGAAGGCGCAGTTGAACAACCCGGTCTGGCATATCCACGGCGGCGAAGTGCCTGAATCGACCCTGATCGTACCCTTTGCAATGCTGCTGAATCTGGCATCGGTTTCCGGTGCCGAAGACAAAGAGGCGCTGTGGGGCTTTATCCGCCGCTATGCGCCCGAGGCAACGGCAGAGAGCCATCCCGATCTGGACAAGGCAGCCGGTTTCGCCGTGCGGTACTTCAACGATTTCGTCAAACCGACGCGTAAGCATCGCGCGCCGACGGATCAGGAGCGCGAGGCGCTGGAAGCGCTGAAGGCGGCGCTTGAGGCATATGATGGCCCGACCGAGGATGAAGCGTTGCAATCGGTGGTCTATGCCATCGGCCGCGAGCGGTTTGATCCAATGAAAGGGTGGTTCTCGGCGCTTTATGAGGTGCTGCTGGGGGCCTCGCAAGGGCCGCGTTTCGGGGGCTTTATCGCGCTTTACGGCGTGCCCGAGACCATCGCGCTGATCGACAAGGCACTGGCCGGAGAGCTGGTCTGATTTGACCTGAACCGGCATGGGGCTATCCTTGGAACAGGAGGTGGCCCCATGCGTCGACTACTGCTTGCATTATCCCTGAGCGCCGGGCTGGCGTCGGGCGCATTTGCGCAGAGTGCCGAGATCGAGGCCAATATCGCGGCACAGATACAGGCCTTCCGGGCGGATGACTTTGCGACCGCCTTCACCTTTGCCAGCCCCAGCATCCAGCGTCTGTTCCGAAACCCCGACAATTTCGGCGCGATGGTGCGCAATGGCTATCCCATGGTCTGGCGCCCCGCCGATGTGCGTTTTCTGGAACTGCGCGAGGTCGATGGCGCGCTGTGGCAGAAGGTGATGATTACGGACGGTAACGGGCGGGTGCATCTTCTGGACTATCAGATGATCCCGCTGACGGAAGGCTGGAAGATCAACGGGGTGCAACTGTTGGGTGCCGCTGACCCTGCGGCCTGAGGCAACACCACCGTCACGGTGAGATGAGCCGTGGTTAATTCCTTTTCGATATCCAGACTGTCGCGTTCGGGGCGGACCTGAACACGGGGTTTGAACGCGTCGCCGGATTTGCGCGACGCGATTGGGAAAGGGTTTTCAATGAACAAGGCAATCACCGACGGCATCGTGTTCATGCCGCCTCAATTCGCGAATGGTCTGACGGTCTGGTCTGCGGGGGACGGAACGCCCGGGTCGCCCACATATGGCGGGTCCGGCACGGGCGTGTTTGTTCCGGCGGATGCGGATTTTGCCGGTTGTCTTGAGATCCTGAAGGTCAACACAACCCAGCAATTGCGTTACATGGGGCAGACGCCGATCCTGCCCGGTTGCTATTTGCAGATCAAAGCCCGGGTCAAGGCGATCAGCGGCCCGTTGCCGTCGGTGCGCATAGCAGCCTGGGCCGGTGGCGCGGGTGATGTGCATGTGGCCGGTGTTGTGGAACAGGGGCCTGCCACCCAGCTGTCGGGCTATGGCACGGTTCACGAGATCACCGCGATTGTCGGCACCGGCCAGCGCCCGGGCGTGGACATGCCCTGGGGGCTTGCCGCCCTTTACGGGCATTTCGGCCTGGATATCGAAGGGGCCAACGGCGCGCTGGTGCGTGTCGATGATCTTGAGATCACCGATGTCACCGGGTTCTTTCTGCGCGAGATGATCAGCCTGGTCGATGTGCGCGACTTTGGTGCCGTTGGTGACGGTGTGACGGATGACTCGGTTGCGTTTGAGGCGGCGGATCAGGCGGCCGGTGGCCGCCGGGTCTTTGTTCCGCAAGGCATCTATCACCTTGCGGAAAACACCAGCATCGATGCGGAGATTGAATTCGAAGGCACCGTCACCATGCCGGATGACAAGATGCTGTTGCTGACCAAGGATTTCCATCTGCCCGCATATATCGAGGCGTTCGGAGATGAGGAGCTGGCCTTCAAGAAGGCGTTTCAGGCTCTGCTGAACAATTCGGATCATGACTCGCTGGATCTGGGCGGACGCAAGATTTCCGTTTCCGCGCCGATCGACATGGCCGCTGCGGTTCCCAACAAGCAAAGCGGCTTTTCCACGCGCCGCGTGATCCGCAACGGGCAGTTCGATGTCAAAAGCGGTACCGCCTGGGACACCGAAACCTTCACCTCTGTCGCTACCTATGACCCGTCGGACAAGACACGCCTGACCAATGTCGCCAATGTGGCCAATATTCCCGTGGGATCGCTGGTTGAAGGCAGTGGTGTCGGGCGTGAGGTTTACGTGCGCTCGAAAAACATAGGTGCCGGTGAGATAACCCTGAGTGCACCCATCTATGACGCCGCCGGTACCCAGACCTTTACCTTTCAGTCGTTCAAATACCTGCTGGATTTCAGCGGTTTCGATACGTTGCGGAAATTCGGCATGGAACAGATCGAGTTTCAGTGCAACAGCCGGTGCAGCGGTATTCGTCTGGCGGCCTCGGGCAGTACGTTTTCGTTGAAAGACTGTTTTATCAGTCGCCCGAAGGATCGGGGCCTGACCTCGACCGCGACGGGGTGCAAGGGGCTGCTGATCGACAATTGCCAGTTCTTGTCCTCAGAAGAAGCGCTTGACGTGACGGACCGGAATTCCATCGGGCTGAACACCAACTCGAACGATGTGAAGCTGCGTCACAATCAGGCGGTGCGGTTCAAGCATTTTGCCGTTCTGGGCGGTGGCACCAATTTGGTTCTGGGCAACCATTTCTTCCAGGGCGATGGCATCCCGCAAGGGGTCCGTACCGCGGGGCTGATCATGATCGGCACCTACAACACCTCGACCATTGCCGAGAACTATGTCGACAACTGCTTTATCGAATGGACCAATGAACGCGATGCGGCACCCACCTATACCAGTGGATTCTCGTTCAGTTCGATGAGCATCACGGACAATATCTTTTTCTCGAGCGATGCACCGGCCTGGTTCAGTTATATCATCATCCGCCCCTATGGCGCTGGCCATTACCTGAATGGTGTGACGGTGACCGGGAACAAGTTCCGCGCCACCAGCGGTTCGATCGACCGGGCGGAACGGGTCGATACGTCTTTTGCCGATCTGGACAATAACAGGCATTCGAACGTGACCTACCACAACAATACCTATCACGGGATTGGCAAGAGATCCTCGAACCCGCTGCGCGTCCGCAGCCAGCAGAACTCGGTTGCGAATATCTGGGCGGTTTCGGCAAACGGGGAATTGCCATTTGGCGGCAAGGCGCGCGGCTGCGACGGGGTCACTGCCATCGGGTCGCTGACCGGGGTGTTCAACAACCTTGTCTATTCGGCCCCTCATGTTCTGACCGAACAGGGGGTCAGTGGCGACAGTCTTATTCTGCGCTGGCCGGATCACCTGAAAGGCGAAGTCTCGGTCACGATGCGAATGGAGCGTTGAAACAGCGGCTGGCCGCCCATTCCGGGGTGGCCAGCCGCCTGACAAACGGGCGCAGAAAAGCGCTGATTGGCGCATCGGCAAGGAAATAGGCGACGTTTCAATCTGATGTGCTAGGCTTGGGGAAAGAAATGGAGAATCCCGATGCCGAAAATCGCCAAAAACGCCAGTGTTCAGACAGTTATCACCACGTTTGAAATGACGCCCGGCACCTGTCAGGACCTTTTGGAAGCGCTGACCGACGCCTATTCCGAGTTCATCTCGAAGCAGCCCGGCTTTGTTTCTGCGGGGCTTCATGTGAATGATGCGCAAACCCGGATTGCCAACTATTCGCAATGGCAACGTCGCGAGGATTTCCTGGCCATGCTGCGGACCCCCGAGATGCGCGACCGCAACCGCAAGATCAACGAGCTGTGCAAGAGCTTTGAGCCGGTCATGTATGACGTTGCAGAGACTTTTGGCTCTACCTGACCTGAATCAAAGCCTGCGGTGCATGTCTGTTTCAAAGTAAGTCTGCAAAACGGAGGCGCATGCTATGTATCACAACATTCTCGTTCCGATTTCTTTCGATGCTGAAAGAGATACGTCCGGGCCGTTGAAACTGGCCCGGGTTCTGGCCACGCCGGACGCGCAGGTCACATTGCTGCATGTGGTTGAGCATATTCCGAATTATGCAATCTCGTACATGCCGGCGGAATATCTGTCCGAGGCCCGAAAGGCGATTCAGTCAGAGCTGGATACGCTGGCGTCGCAATTGCCGAATGCCACGGGCGTGGTGGTCGAAGGGCATTCCGGCCGGACCATTCTGGATTGGGCCGAGGCGCATCACCCGGACCTGATCATCGTGGCCTCGCACCGGCCGGGGATGCAGGATCTGCTGCTGGGGTCAACCGCGTCCCATATCGTACGCCACGCCCCTTGCGCGGTACATGTGGTCCGGTAACGGTCGGACATCATCGGCAGTAAGCAAAATTGTGCCTGTGCGGGCGGTGGTTTCAGGCCGGGCCAGATTTTTTGAACCCGGTGGAACTGTGTTGCCTCGGCTTTGCCACATATTGCCCTTATGGGTCGGGGCATGTTGTTCAAGAAACCCTCGCAGGAAGCACCTGATCTGAACCCGCGCTCGGCCAGACGACACCAGCGCGCCGAGGCGGCGCGGCGGCAGGCGCTGTCCCCGCTGCGGATACTGATCATGGTTCTGCTGCTGCCGCTGACGACCGTGCTGATTGCCACGGGCGTCTTTCTGCGCACCTCGGGCTATGAGCGGGACGAGGCGGTGATCCACCTGATCGCGCTGGCGGGGTGTGATGCGACACAGGCCATGGGGATCGGTCCGTTCCGCGCTGGGCAGCCGGGATATCATGGGCGCAACGACCCGGATGGTGACGGGGTGGCCTGCGGGTATGCCGAGCTGGAGCTGCCACGCGCGACCACCGTGCAGGCGCAGGACCAGCCAAAGCCGCGCGAACGGTCGGTGGGAAGCGCCAAGTTCGTGCGCCCCTGATTTTCGGGGGGCGGGAAGGGGCTAGCCTTTCATCGCCTGTAGCAATTCCAACAACCCTTTGCGATCGTCGTCACTGGCATAATCGCCGGTGGCCAGCCGTTCGGCGATACGCAGGCGCAGGCGTTCCTGTTGAGTGCGGACCTCTTCCCCGGCGGTTTCGGCCAGCGTCTTCATGATCACCGCCACGGCCTGTTGGCGCTTGGTGGTGGGGTTGGCGATATAATCGACAAGGCTCTGCTGGCCGGAATCGAGGATGTTTTCGGCCAGTTCGCGCAGTTGGTCGCCATTGGGCAGCAGCGGGGTGGGTGCATCCTCGGGCGGCAGGATTTCCGGCAGGTTGCGTGGAACCTCGGCCAGAGCGTTCGCGCCATCAACAAAGGCTTCGGTGATCATCCGCGTGATCTTGATCGCGCGCGGGTCCTTGAACAGGGCCGAGGCGATGGCCACGCCGTAATCGGTATAGACCCACGGATTGACCCGCCGCCCGCCGCGGCCTTTGGGTTTTGAAATCACATTCTGTGATTGCAAATCAGCGACCTCGGCATCGGTCAGCTGAAAGCGGTAGCCCTCGAACAGGTCGGTGTTGCGCGACACCGCCTGATTGAAGGCACTGACGGATTTTCCGTAGAACTGCGCCAGATCCTCGGCCAGCACCACACGGGTGCCGCGCACCCTGTGAATGGCGCTTTGCACCTCATGCGCGCTGGGCAGGTTTTTCGGGTTCGTCATGGCAGCCGTTTGGAATCACAATTTGTGATTTCAAACGTGGAGGAGGGTGGGGCGGGGTGCAAGTTTGAAATGCCGGGGTTTGGCGCGTCCCTGATCGGATGGTCGGCGTGTTCATTGGGGTATCTTGCGCAGATAGGCAAAGCGATAAGCGAGCGCGACGCCGCCTGCGCCGCCGACAATATTGCCGATCGTGACCCAGAACAGGTTGCCCATGGCCGCGCCAAAACCGAGGTCGGCACCGGCAAGCGCGCCCTGCGGCAGCAGGTACATATTGGCGACCGAATGTTCGAGCCCCAAGAGGACAAACGCCGCTATGGGCCAGAGTACCGCCATGATCTTGCCCGCCGCTGTTCTGGCCGCGAAGCTCAGCCAGACGGCAAGGCAGACCAACGCGTTGCACAGAACGCCGCGGGCAAACGCCTGGGTGGCAGAGAGGTCGGCCTTGCCATTTGCGATTGCTGATGCGGTGGCCCCCATGGGCCCGTCCAGCAAACCGGTTGCAGCGACGGCCAGAGCCAGCGCGATAGACCCGACCAAATTCCCAAGGTACACGAGCCCCCAGTTGCGCAGCAGGGCGCGCGGCGAGATTTTCCGATCCACCGCCGCGATGGTCATCAGGGCGCTACCGGTGAACAGCTCGGCCCCGCCGACGATCACAAGGATCAGGCCCAGCGAGAACACGACGCCACCCAGAAAGCGGGCCGGTCCAAACCCCGGGTCAACGCCGGTCATGACCATGGTGAAGGCGGCCCCGCCGAAACCGATGAACACACCCGCGAGTATCGCCAGAGTCAGCGTCTGACCGACCGTGAGATGTGCCTTGGCAACGCCAGCTGTTTCAACCAGCTCGGCGATCTGGGCTGGTTTGTAGGCGTCAATTCCGGTTGGGTTCTGTGTTTGCATGGGACCCACTTTGCCGACGCATTCGCGTTTCGACATTGATTGGGATCAAGCATCCATCGGTGCAAAAACAACCGCACTGGGGGCGAGGCTGCAACCCTGAAGGGACAGCCACCCGGATGCAGTGCGGTGTATGGTTGAAAATCGGCGCAAATCGCCGGTATCAATGCGAGATTTCGGACTGCCGTGCTAGAGTACGCGCGGCGGGGCCGTTCCGGCCGTGTTACATGGCAATTTCGCCAGACGACGGAGGAAAGTGATGTTTGCACGAATTACCCAATACAAAATGAAGCCCGGTACGCGCGAGGCGGCGACGGCGAAGATGAATGAATTGAAATCCGACATCATGGGTATGCCCGGCATGCACAGCTTTACCAACGTGATGAACGAGGATGGTTCAGGCTATGTGATCTCGGTGGTCGAAAGCGAAGCGACCTCGAACGCGAATGCGCCCAAAGTGGCCGAGCTGTGGGGCCATTTCGCCGAATTCATGGAAGGCCCACCGACGCCGGTTGGGTACGACGTGATTGCCCATTGGGATAAGGGGTAGCGGTTAGGGCGGGGATAGACCCGCCCTTTCTTTTATTTGGAGAGAACAGCGATTTGGACCTCATGTGGTCTGGCCAGGGTGTTCGGGTTCGTCATGGCAACCGCTTGGAAACACAATTTGTGAATTCAAACGTGGAGGAGTGCGCGCTGGGCTGCAAGGGTGGAGTGTGGGATGTGACTTACCTACTCAGGCAAACGCTCATAACTCTTTCCCTAGTATCACCGCCGTAACGGGTGTTGGACGGCAGTGCGATCCAGTCTCTGTGCCGATAACTCCAAAGAAACGGCCAATTCTCGCTGTTACACGCGACGCCATGTGGGGACTGGTAACCGTCGGAGCGATCTCGAATGGACTTGAACAAAGACGAACGTTCTATGATGCGTAACTCGGATGCTTTCGCGTATCTTTTCATTTGCCATTGCACTTGCAGGTTTTGCAACGCGACCGGACCTATCACTGTAAGCATTGCGCCAACAATAATAGTCGGTATTTTTGCCTTGCCCGGCATGATCGCAGCGGCTGCGGCCACCAAAAACAGTAAAATCAACGCCGCAAAGAAAAAAACAAAAAGTCTCGCGGTTAAAGCATCTCCCAGTAAAAATAGGATTGAGGCGGGCCATACAGCTAGCGCCAGCATTCGTAAGCCGCTAAAGCTCGAATCTACTCCAAGTCCCCAGATGATCATCAAAAGGAGCACGAACCATAGCATTGATATACTTCTGCCGGGCGACGCTTCGCGCCATCCTGCGAGCACACTTACCCATACCCAAACCATTGCTAGGAGTGAAATTGTTCCGAGCAGTCCAACTGCAATAAGAAGCGTGATCAAAAAACTTTCCTAAACCGATTGTCTAAGAAGATAGATTTCCTGCTTTGAGGCAAATTGCAACCGTCAGTTGCGTTTTAACCTACCGCTTCCTTCTCTTCACATTCCCACCCCGTTGCCCGGGTCGTCCAGCCGTTGACCGTCCGCGCGATTTCACTGCCTCCTCCGAGGCTTTCTCGACCGCCCATTGGCGGGCCATGGGGTCGTCGGCGATGGCCAGATCGACCGCTTCTAGGCGTTTGATCTCATCCCGGATGTTGGCGGCCTCTTCGAATTCCAGGTTCTCGGCGGCTTTGCGCATCTGGTCGCGCAGCCCGTTCAGGTGCGCCTCGAGGTTGGCGCCGTGCATCGGTTTGTCGATGGTGGCGGTGACGCGGTTCATGTCCACGTCGCCCTCATACAGCCCGGCCAGAACGTCCTCGACATTCTTTTTCACGGTCGCGGGCGTGATGCCGTGTTCCTCGTTATAGGCCATCTGCTTGGCGCGGCGGCGGTCGGTTTCGGCCAGCGCGCGTTCCATCGAACCGGTGATCTTGTCGGCATACATGATCACCCGGCCCTCGGCGTTGCGCGCGGCGCGACCGATGGTCTGGACTAAAGAGGTCTCGGACCGCAGAAAGCCTTCCTTGTCAGCGTCCAGAATGGCGACCAGCCCGCATTCGGGGATGTCGAGCCCTTCACGCAGCAGGTTGATGCCGACCAGCACGTCGAAGGCGCCCAGACGCAGGTCGCGCAGAATCTCGATCCGTTCCAGCGTGTCGATATCGGAATGCATGTAGCGGACCTTGATGCCCTGTTCGTGCAGGTATTCGGTCAGGTCCTCGGCCATGCGTTTGGTCAGCGTCGTGACCAATGTGCGATAGCCATCGGCGGCGACCTTGCGCACCTCGTCCAGCAGGTCGTCGACCTGCATCGACACGGGGCGGATTTCGACTTGCGGGTCCAGCAGGCCGGTGGGGCGGATCACCTGTTCGGTGAAGACGCCGCCTGTCTGGTCCAGCTCCCACGCCGCCGGGGTGGCCGAGACGAAGACGGATTGCGGGCGCATGGCATCCCATTCCTCGAACTTCAGGGGCCGGTTGTCCATGCAGGACGGCAGGCGGAATCCGTGTTCGGCCAGCGTGAACTTGCGCCGATAGTCGCCCCGGTACATGCCGCCGATCTGCGGTACGCTGACATGGGATTCGTCAGCAAAGACGATGGCGTTGTCGGGGATGAATTCGAACAGGGTTGGTGGCGGTTCGCCCGGAGCGCGGCCGGTCAGATAGCGCGAATAGTTCTCGATCCCGTTGCAGACGCCGGTGGCCTCGAGCATTTCCAGATCGAAATTGGTGCGCTGTTCCAGCCGCTGCGCCTCGAGCAGTTTGCCTTCGCCGACCAGCTGGTCGAGGCGCGTCCGCAGTTCTTTTTTGATCCCGATGATGGCCTGCTGCATCGTCGGTTTCGGCGTCACGTAGTGGGAGTTCGCATAGACCCGGATATGGTCCATCGTGTCGGTTTTTTCGCCGGTCAGCGGGTCGAATTCGGTGACCTGTTCCAGTTCCTCGCCGAAGAAGGACAGTTTCCAGGCGCGGTCTTCGAGGTGGGCGGGCCAGATTTCCAAACTGTCGCCCCGCACCCGGAACGAGCCGCGCTGAAACCCCTGATCGTTACGGCGGTATTGCTGGGCCACCAGATCGGCCATCACCTGCCGCTGGTCGTATTCGTGACCGACCTTCAGATCCTGCGTCATCGCCCCGTAGGTTTCGACCGAGCCGATACCGTAGATGCAGCTGACCGAGGCGACGATGATCACGTCATCGCGTTCCAGCAACGCCCGCGTGGCCGAGTGGCGCATCCGGTCGATCTGTTCGTTGATCTGGGATTCTTTTTCTATGTAGGTGTCAGAGCGCGGCACATAGGCTTCGGGTTGGTAATAGTCGTAATAGGACACGAAATATTCCACCGAGTTTTCGGGGAAGAAGCCCTTGAACTCACCATATAGCTGCGCCGCCAATGTCTTGTTGGGGGCGAGGATGATGGCCGGACGCTGGGTTTCTTCAATCACCTTGGCCATGGTGAAGGTCTTGCCCGTCCCGGTCGCGCCCAGCAGCACCTGATCGCGTTCCCCGTCCAGCACGCCGCCCGCCAGTTCCTTGATCGCCGTGGGCTGATCGCCCGCCGGATTGAATTCGGTATGCATCACGAATTGCTTGCCGCCTTCCAGTTTCAGGCGCGCGCGCACGTCTTCGGCGGTCAGTTGGGTCTTGTCGGAATGGGCGTAAGGCATTGGCAGGCTCCGGGCGTCAGGCCCTTACATTTGTTCTTATTTTGTCCAACTGCAAGGGCCGATCCGGATTCATTGCCCGCTATGCGGTCTGAGGCCGTGCGACGGGTGAGACGGTGTGATGTTCTTGCGTTTGTTTGGCGAGACCCTATTCCGACCTGATGACAGTTTCTGGCATGAGTTCGCAGGCGGAGCCGCGACAATTGCAATCTTGCCCCCGGGCGCGCTCTGACGCATAAACGGGCTCAGCCAAGTGAGTACGGAGAGGCGACATGCGCGCACGGATCTACCAGCCCGCAAGAAATGCGATGACCTCGGGGATGGCCAAGACCCGCAAATGGGTTCTGGAATACGCCCCGGCCTCGGCGCGCGAGGTTGATCCGCTGATGGGCTGGACGTCGTCCAGCGACACGCAGGCTCAGGTGCGCCTGAAGTTCGACACGCGGGAAGAGGCGCTGGATTATGCCAAGGCCCACGGTATCGATGCGCAGGTCAGCGAGCCGCACAAGCGCAAACCCAATCTGCGCGCGCGGGGCTATGGCGAGAATTTCGCAACCGACCGGCGCGGCCCCTGGACGCACTGAATGATCGAAATCCGAGAGGCTGACCCGACATCGGACGTATTGCGCCCGATTGTCGATGCGCATTTTGCCCATGGTGAAACTGCGGGACCTGCGGAAAGCAACCACACGATGGACGCTGAAGCCTTGGCTGGGCCGGGGGTGCGGTTCTGGGCTATTTTTGACGGACAGCAGCCATTGGGATGCGGTGCGCTGAAAGCGCTGCCCGACGGAACCGCCGAAGTAAAATCAGTGCATATTCTGGCGCAGGCAAGAGGGCGCGGGCTGGCGCGCGTTCTGATGGTGCATCTGGCTGAACAGGCTGGCGCAGAGGGGTGTGAGGCTTTGGTTCTTGAGACCGGGGCGAGCCATCTTCGCGAATATGATGCCGCGCGCAAGCTGTATGAGTCGCTGGGTTATTCCTATTGCGGGCCTATCTTTGGGTATGTTGACGATCCCAACAGCGCATTCATGCGCTTGCCTCTTGAACCCCGCGGGTAAAAACCGCAAGAAGGGCGCAGCGGTCCCTTAGCTCAACTGGATAGAGCAGCTGACTTCTAATCAGCAGGTTGAGGGTTCGAGTCCTTCAGGGATCGCCATTGTCAAACCAGATCAATACCTGACATGCGCCTGCTTTGGTCGGCGCGTCGTGATTTTGTGGCTGTTTGGTGTGGTATGAGGGGCTGGATGAGGGGGTCATGCCAGCCCCTCTAAGGGGGTCACAGAGTGGTAGTACGTGTTCCTTACGTACAATCTAACGTGATTCACCGTGCGGCGATATTGGGGGATTCCCGTAGGCTGGTATTTGCGCGGAAATATGCGTGTCAGGCAGTGCAATCCTGTTGAGACCAGACCGGTTTTTTGCGCGGTATTCGTGTTGAGGCTGTGGGAACCGCTGGCAAAACCGGGGGTGATGCAAAAAATATATTGCAACCGGTTGCAAAGAAAATCATTGTTACGCACAACAACAAGATTCGGGAGAGCTGCATGTTGAGGGTCGGATTGCTGGGTGCCGGGCGTATCGGGCGCGTTCATGCGCAGGCCATATCTTCCCATCCGGGAAGCAGGCTGTGTGCGGTATCCGATGCACTGCCCGAGGCGGCGAACAGCCTCGCGGATGAATATGGGGCCGAGGCACGCAGTTCAGAAGAAATTATCGCTGATCCCGAAATTGACGCTGTTCTGATTGCAACGCCGACGGATACGCATTCCGACCTGATCGAGGCGGCCACGGGCGCTGGCAAAGCCGTTCTGTGCGAAAAGCCCGTCGATCTGAGCCTTCAGAGGGCACAGGACTGTCTGAGCGCCGTCGCGGGGCGTGGCAAACCTGTCATGATCGGGTTTAACCGGCGGTTCGATCCTAATTTTGCAGCTTTGAAGGCCGGTTTGGACGCAGGTGAAATCGGCAAGGCCGAACTGTTGTCGATCACGTCATTTGACCCGGCCCCGCCACCGGTCAGCTATGTAAAAGTGTCCGGTGGACTATTTCGGGACATGATGATCCACGATTTCGACATGGCGAACTTTCTGATGGGGGATGTGCCCCAGACCGTCACAGCGGTGGGATCGTCGCTTGTGGATGCAGAGATCGGCGCGGCAGGCGATGTGGACACGGCCGTGGTCACAATGACTTACGCAGACGGCCGGATTGCGGTCATCAAGAACTCGCGCAGGGCGGCCTATGGGTATGACCAGCGGGTCGAGTTGCTGGGCTCGGAAGGGTTGTTGCAGGCGCATAACATGCTGGAAAACACCGTCGTGAAATCGACGGCAAATGGCGTTGTGGGCGCGAAGCCGACTTATTTCTTTCTGGAACGCTACATGCCGGCCTACCGCGTGGAATGGGCCGCATTTGTTGATGCTGTCGGCGGCGGTTCCGACGTTCCCGTCACGTTGCAGGATGGTGTGGCGGCGCTGGCGATGGCCGAGGCCGCGACCCTGTCAGCGCAGACGGGAATGCCCGTCCGGATGGAGGAAATTTTGAAACCGGTTGCAAAATGACCAAAATTCTTCAAACTAACGACAGCTCGGCCCTGAGCCGCAGCCACTGAGATTCGGCACAGCCGGATGATTGGGGCCGGTACCCCAACAGAAGATCAGACTGAACCAATGGGAGGAAACTGAAATGAAGAAATTCGTTAAAGGTGCACTTGCCGCGGGGGCACTGGCCCTGGCGACGCCTGCTCTTGCGCAGGACATCGTGGTCGTATCGCATGGCCAGGCCAATGACGCATTCTGGAACGTCGTGAAGAACGGTGTTGAGCAGGCTGGCAAGGATGTCGGTGTGAATGTGGAATACCGCGCGCCGGAAACCTTCGACATGGTGGCCATGTCGCAGCTGATCGACGCTGCCGTGAACCAGGAGCCCGATGGCCTGATCGTTTCGATCCCGGATGCGGATGCGCTTGGCCCGTCAATCGAACGCGCCGTTGCCGCAGGCATCCCGGTGATCTCGATCAACTCGGGGTCGGATGTGTCGAAACAGCTGGGTGCGTTGCTGCACGTGGGTCAGGACGAGTTTGACGCCGGGAAAGCTGCGGGCGAACAACTGGCTTCGATGGGGGGCGAAACCGCGATCTGTGTGAACCACGAAGTGGGCAACGTTGCGCTGGACCTGCGCTGCGCAGGTTTCGCGGAAGGCTTTGGCGGCGATGTCGAAGTTCTGCCAACCTCGAACGATCCGTCGGAAATCGAGTCGAAGGTCTCGGCTGCACTGGCTGCTAACGAAGCCGTCGATACGGTCATGGCGCTGGGTGCAAGCTCGGCCGGTGAGCCGACTGTTGCCGCTGTCAAAGCATCGGGTCGTGACGTGAATGTTGCGTCCTTCGACCTGTCGGCCAACTTCCTGCAATCGATTGCAGATGGCGACGCGGCCTTTGCCATTGACCAGCAGCAGTATCTGCAAGGGTATCTGTCGGTGAACTTCATGGGCCTGCACGCCAAATACGGCCTGATGCCCGGTGGTAACGTTCCTTCGGGTCCGAACCTGATCACTCAGGACAAGGCCGCGCAGGTGATCGAGCTGTCCGCGCAGGGCATCCGCTGATCCATACCGCAACCTGAACAAAACGGGGCGGCGCGGTGGCGCCGTTCCCACCCAAGTGGGAGGAAACGATGAGTGACTCAGCGCAAATCGCCGGGGACGAAAGGGTCAAGAAAGAACCTTTCATGACCAAGCTCATGAAACGGCCCGAACTCGGTGCGATGGCGGGCGTCGTTCTGGTGGTCATCTTCTTTGCCATCACAGCAGACGATTCGATGTTTACCCTGGCCGGGGTCATGAACTTCATGACACCTGCGGCACAGCTGGGCATTCTGGCAATCGGTGCGGCCCTTTTGATGATCGGTGGCGAGTTTGATTTGTCCATCGGTTCAATGGTGGCGTTTGCGGGCCTGTTTTTCGGCGTCTGTGTGGTGACATGGCAGTTGCCACTGATCATTGCGATCCCCATGACATTTGTATTCGCGGCATTCGTCGGGGCAGTAAACGGAAATATCGTCATAAGATCCGGCCTGCCGTCCTTTATCGTGACGCTGGCTTTCCTGTTCATTCTGCGCGGTCTGTCGTTGGTTGGCCTCAAGGCGGCGACCGGAGGATCGACCCAGTTGCGCGGTGTGCGTGACGTGGTTGAAAACGACTGGCTGGCGCCGTTCTTTTCGGGAGAAGCCTTTGGCAGCCTGTTTGCCTGGCTGGCGGCCAACGGCATGATTGACACCTTCAAAAGCGGAGCACCCAAGGTGCCCGGCGTACCGGTCGAAATCCTGTGGTTCATCGTGCTGGCATTGGCAGCCACCTACGTGTTGCTGCGGACCCCTGCCGGAAACTGGATTTTCGCGGCGGGCGGTGACAGCACTGCGGCATCGAATTCAGGTGTTCCCGTGAGCAAGATCAAGGTGTCCCTGTTCATGCTGACCGCCTGCTGTGCTGCACTTGTTGCCATCATTACGGTGATCGACGCGGGCTCGACCGACGCGCGGCGCGGTTTCCAGAAAGAATTCGAGGCGATTATCGCCGCCGTGATCGGGGGCTGTCTGCTGACGGGCGGATATGGCTCGGCCATCGGAGCGTTCTTTGGGTCAATCATCTTTGGCATGGTTGTCATCGGACTGACCTATACGGATTTCGACCAGGACTGGTTCCAGGTGTTCCTGGGCGCGATGCTGCTGATTGCCGTTCTGTTCAACAACGCGATCCGCAAACGCGTAACCGGGGAGCGCTGATATGACCGAAGATACCAAGTTCCACCACGGCGATGCGGCGGGCGATCAGGCCCCCATCGTGGAAATGAAGGATATCGAAAAGCACTTTGGCAACATCATCGCATTGGCGGGCGTCAGTTTTGACGTCAAGCCGGGTGAATGCCACTGCCTGCTGGGCGATAACGGCGCGGGTAAATCAACCTTCATCAAGACCATGTCCGGGGTACATAAACCCACCAAGGGCGAGATTTTTTTCGAGGGCAAGCCGCTGCATTTCGACACCCCTCGGGATGCGATGGAGGCAGGCATCGCGACCGTGTTCCAGGACCTTGCGATGATCCCGCTGATGAGCGTCACGCGCAACTTTTTCATGGGGCGCGAGCCGACCAAGGGTAAGGGTTTGCTGAAGCGGTTCGATGTCGAACACGCAAATGAGGTCTGCATGGAAGAGATGCGCAAGATGGGCATCAACCTGCGTGGGCCGGATCAGGCCGTTGGCACCCTGTCTGGGGGGGAACGGCAGACCGTCGCCATTGCCCGCGCCGTGTATTTCGGTGCCAAGATCCTGATCTTGGACGAACCGACCTCGGCCCTTGGTGTGCGCCAGACCTCGAACGTGCTGGCCACCATCGACAAGGTGCGAAGTCAGGGCGTCGGCGTGGTTTTCATCAGCCACAACGTGCGTCATGCGCTGGCGGTGGGTGACAGGTTCACCGTTTTGAACCGGGGCAAAACGCTGGGCACAGCAACGCGTGGCGAGATCACGCCAGAGCAGTTGCAGGACCTGATGGCGGGCGGTCAGGAAATGGCCGAGCTTGAGGGATCGCTGGGCGGCACGGTTTAGAGTACAGAATTTGGATGTCCCAATGGGGCATCCATCGGGCGGTGGCACGTGACGCCACTCTGTTTTCAGGCTTTGATACAAAAGCTGGCACCTTCGCAAATGAGAAAACCCGCAGGCCGCCAAAGGCGGGGCTGAGTTGAAAGGGATCATGATGAGCAAGACAGTCCGACTGACCGCGGCGCAAGCTCTGGTGCGCTATCTGGGCGCGCAGATGAACGAGGCCGGAGAGCCCTTTATCGCAGGTGTCTGGGCGATTTTCGGCCATGGCAATGTGGCTGGTTTGGGCGAGGCGCTGCACGGTGTGAAAGACAGCCTGCCCACCTATCGCGGTCATAACGAACAAACGATGGCACATTGTGCGATTGCCTATGCCAAGCAGTTGGGGCGCAGGCGGGCGATGGCGGTCACTTCGTCCATCGGGCCGGGGGCCACCAACATGGTTACCGCTGCTGCGCTGGCCCATGTGAACCGCCTGCCGGTTTTGTTGCTGCCCGGTGACGTGTTCGCCACGCGTGGACCCGACCCGGTTTTGCAGCAACCCGAAGTGTTCTCGGACGGAACTATTAGTGCGAATGACTGTTTCAGACCGGTCAGCCGCTATTTCGACCGCATCACCCGGCCGGAGCACCTGTTGACGGCGCTGCCGCGTGCCTTCCGCACCATGACGGACCCGGCGGATTGCGGTCCGGTGACGCTGGCCTTTTGTCAGGACGTGCAGGCCGAGGCTTATGACTATCCCGTTAGCTTTTTTGAGCCGCGCGTCTGGTATCAGCGCCGAATTCGTCCGGATGAGGGTGAACTGACACGGGCCGTGGCCGCGATTAAAGCAGCCAAGCGCCCTGTAATCGTGGCCGGGGGCGGTGTGCATTATTCGGACGCGACCGCCGCTTTGCAGCGCTTTGCCGAGGCGCACAATGTGCCGGTGGCCGAGACGCAGGCAGGTAAATCCGCGCTGGCCTGGGATCATCCGCTGAACCTTGGTCCGATTGGCGTCACCGGCGGTGAGCCTGCCAACGATATCTGCGCCGAGGCGGATCTTGTGCTGGGCGTCGGCACCCGTTTTCAGGATTTCACCACCGGGTCTTGGGGGTTGTTCGCGAACCCAGAGCGGGAATTGATCAGCCTGAACACCGCCGCCTATGACGCGGCAAAGCACGGCGCGATGCCGCTGCAGGCTGACGCCCGCGTTGGACTGGGTGAACTGAGCCACGCGTTGGGCGGTTACCGCGCGCCTGATATGCCTGCAACGCTGAAACCCGAATGGTTTGCCAAGGTCGATGCGTTGACCGACGCGCCCGCGGACAGCAATGCACTTCCCACGGATATGCAGGTGATTGGTGCCGTGCAGCGGGCGGCCAATGAAAACACCGTTGCCATGTGTGCCGCAGGCACGATGCCGGGTGAGCTGCACAAGCTGTGGAAGGCACCGCGCCCCGGTGCTTATCATATGGAATATGGCTTCAGCTGCATGGGGTATGAGATCGCCGGTGCCATGGGCATCAAGATGGCCCAGCCCGACCGCGACGTGATCTGCTTTACCGGCGACGGCACTTACATGATGGCGAATTCCGAAATGGCGACGGCGGCGATGATGGGGATTTCGTTCACCGTTGTGGTCACCGACAATCGCGGCTTTGGCTGCATCAACCGTTTGCAGATGGGAACCGGCGGGGCCGAGTTTAACAACCTGCTGGATCACGCAATCGGCGGTGAAAATTCGGTGATCGACTTTGCCAAACATGCCGAAGCAATGGGGGCGACGGCGGTCAAGGTCAGCTCGATCGCCGAGCTTGAGGAGGCACTGGCCAAACGTGGCGAGGTCAAAGGCCCCTATGTGGTGGTGATCGACACCGACCCGTACCCATCGACCGAATATGGCGGAACGTGGTGGGAAGTGGCGGTGCCCGAGGTCAGCATCCGCCCGGAAGTAAACGAAAAACGTGCGGCCTATGAGGTCGCCATCAAGGAAAGAAACACGAAATGAGCGTGAAGATCGGTATCTCTCCGATTGCCTGGCAGAATGACGATTTGCCGGACCTGACCGCAGCCTACACGATGGAGCAGGCGCTTAAAGAAGCGCGCGAGATCGGCTATACCGGTGTCGAGCGTGGCCAGCGGATGCCCGGCGACACCGAAGGGTTGCGCGCCTATCTGGATGCCAGTGACATCGCGCTGTGCGGCGGCTGGTGCTCGGGTAGTACTCTGGTCAATGACCTGGACGCCGAAATCGCCATCGTGCGTGAACAGGTCGAACAGTTTGTTGCGCTGAACAGCCCCTGCATCGTTTACGCCGAGTGTTCAAATACCGTTCAGGGGCAGATCGGAACGCCGGTCAATGACCGCCCGAAGCTGTCCAAAGACGATGTGTTGGCCTATGCGGGCAAACTGACCGAGCTTGCCAAATGGATGGCAGATCAGGGTATGCCGATGGCCTATCACCATCACATGGGCACGATCATCGAAAGCGAAGAGGATGTGAACTGGTTGATGGAGGGTTCCGGCCCCGAATTGAGCTTGTGCTTCGATACGGGCCATCTGCTGTTTGGTGGCGGCGACGTGATGGCCACACTGAACCGTTGGGGCGACCGTGTGCACCATGTCCACTTCAAGGATATCCGCCCGGACATCGTGCGGGACACGCGCGAGAACAATCGCAGCTTTCTGGATGCGGTGATCGCCGGCGCGTTCACCGTGCCGGGTGATGGGTGCATCGACTTTCAGGCCGTAGCCAACGCGTTGAAAGCAATGGATTACAGCGGCTGGATCGTGGTCGAGGCCGAGCAGGACCCCGCCAAGGCGCCGCCCTATGAGTACTCCAAATTGGGCTATGACCACATCGTCGAGGTTTGCGGCAAGGCAGGGTTGGAGATCACCGTTTAATCACCGCCCCTCGGGGCAACACCGAAGCCATGAAAGAGGAGTTTGTCATGGTACATCAAGAACTTGGATACGTCGGCTATTTTGACCGGGAATCCTGCGATCTGGATGAGTTCAAGGTGTTGACCTCGCAAAACCTGACAACCGGTGCGGTGCCTCATGCCGCATCGGTGCAAAAGAACGTTCCGATCTATGATATGCACGCCCTGCGCCCGGCGCTGGAGAATGCGGATCAAAGAAAAGCACTGCTGGCAGAATGGGCAGGCGTGTTGGACAAATCTGCGGGTGTGATCGTTCTAAAAGGCGCATTTGCGGATACGTCCGTGATCGACCGGGCGACCGCTGTGTTCCATCAGATCATCGAGGAAGAACGTCAGGGCGGGGCCGGGGAAGGTGACCACTTCGCGGCCTCGGGCGCGAATGACCGGATATGGAACGCATTGCAGAAACAGTGCTTGCGCGATCCCGAGGGCTTTGCGCTCTATTTCGGGAATGTGGCCATTGCAGCGGCTTGCGAGGCGTGGCTGGGGCCGAACTATCAAATGACCGCGCAAATCAATCAGGTGCGCCCCGGCGGCAAGGCACAGCAGGCGCATCGGGATTATCATCTGGGCTTTCAAACCGCCGACAGCGCCGCCCGGTATCCGGCCCATGCCCATCTGGTGACGGCTTCGCTGACCTTGCAGGGGGCGGTTGCGCATTGCGATATGCCCGTGGAAAGCGGCCCAACCAAACTGCTGCCGTTTTCGCAGCTTTATGCGCCGGGATATCTCGCCTTCCATGACGCGGCACACCGGGCGTTTTTCGAAGAGAACTACATTCAGTTGCCCCTTGAAAAGGGGGATGCGGTGTTCTTCAACCCGGCGCTGTTTCACGCTGCCGGGGAAAACAGCAGTGCGGATATTCAGCGGATGGCGAACCTGTTGCAGGTCTCGTCTGCCTTCGGTCGTGCGATGGAGATGGTTGACCGGCAGTCCATGTCGCAGGCGGTGTTTCCGTCGCTGGCCGCCCTGAAACAACGGGGGGCGCTGAGTGCGCCAGAGCTGATTGCGGCGATTGCCGCAACGGCTGAGGGCTATCCGTTCCCGACCAATCTGGACACCGACCCGCCGATTGGTGGCAATGCGCCCGAAAGCCAGGCTGACATATTGCACCGGGCCGTATCGGAAGGGTGGGCCGAGGCCCGACTGTCCGAGGCGCTTTCGGCCCTGCAAACACGGCAAGCGGCCTGAGGGCGATACAGGCGGGCCGTTTAGGCCCGCCCAATAAGGAGAACAAGAATGGCAGACCTGCTGAAGAAGCCTATTGGAACCCGTGGCAAGGTACATGACATCACTCCGGACAGTGCCGGATGGCGATATGTGGGTTTTGGGCTGTATCATCTGCAAGCAGGCGACAGGGCGGCCGAGGCGACAGGAGACCGCGAAGTCATTCTGGTGATGGTCGAAGGCAAGGCGCGGATCACCGGGGCCGGGCAGGACTGGGGCGTATTGGGCGGTCGGATGAACGTGTTCGAAAAGACACCGCCGCATAGCCTGTATCTGCCCAACGGAACCGAGTGGGAGGCTGTGGCGGAAACCGATTGTGTTGTGGCGGTCTGCTCGGCCCCGGGCAAGGGCGGCCACAAAGCGCGCCGGATCGGGCCAGATGGCATCACGCTGACCGAACGCGGCAAGGGTGTGAATACGCGATATATCAACAATATCGCGATGGAGAACGAGGATTATGCCGACAGCCTGCTGGTGACCGAAGTCTTTACGCCCAATGGGCACTGGTCCTCTTACCCCAGTCATCGACATGATGAGGATGATTTCCCCCGCATCACCTATCTGGAAGAGACGTATTACCACCGCCTCAACCCGGCCAACGGGTTCGGAATTCAGCGGGTCTATACCGATGATGGCCAGTTGGATGAGACGATGGCTGTCTCCGATGGCGATGTTGTGATCGTTCCGCGTGGCCATCACCCTTGCGGCGCGCCCTATGGGTTTGAGATGTATTATCTGAACGTCATGGCGGGCCCGCTGCGCAAATGGCGGTTTGCCCTGGCCCCCGAGGTCGAATGGATCATGGAGCGTGACGGATGAGCCAAGACTTCGCCAATTACCCTAGCCTTGCGGGCAAAACGGTTATCATCACCGGCGGGGCCGGGGGAATTGGTGCGGAAACCGTTCGCGCCTTCGCCGCACAAGGGGCGAAGGTCGGGTTTCTGGATATCAATGCGGATGCGGGCCTTGCTTTGCTGGCGGAACTGGACGGTGAACACACCTTTGCGCAATGCGACCTGCGCGATATCGAAGCAATGCGGGCTGCGCTGGAGCAACTGGTCGAGGAACTGGGCGAGGCGGATGTGCTGGTCAACAACGCCGCCCAGGATGACCGTCATGATTGGCGCGAAGTCACGCCTGACTATTGGGATGAGCGGATGGCGACCAATATCCGTCACATGTTCTTTGCCATTCAGGCTGTGGCCCCGGGTATGATCGCCAAGGGCGCTGGTTCGATCATCAATATCGGATCGAATTCCTGGTGGGAGGCCGGGGCAGGTTTTCCGGCCTATGCTACAGCCAAATCCGCTGTGCATGGCCTGACCCGCACCATGGCGCGCGAATTGGGCGATCACCGCATTCGCGTGAACACGGTTGTGCCGGGCTGGATCATGACCGACCGCCAAAAAGACCTGTGGGTGACGCCCGAGGCGCTGGCCAAACAGGTGGACCGTCAATGCCTGCCCGATCCGATAGAGCCTGTCTATGTCGCGCGCATGGTTCTGTTTCTGGCCTCGGACGACGCCGCCATGTGCAGCGCGGGCAACTTCATGGTCGAGGGCGGCTCGATCTGAGGGCGAAAGCGCGCGTTAACGTTGCGGTGGTGCGCCAAAGGCACGGATGACCATGCGCGCGGCGGCTTCGACCGGATCGTGGGTTTCTTTCAGGATCGTCACGCGGTCAAACCGCTCGGGATCGCGATTGACAGCGTCTCGCAGGGCATTGCCGAAGGCCATGCGCAGCTCGGTCCCGATGTTGAATTTGCAGATTGAGGTTTCGCGGGACAGCTTCATGCGCTGATCTACCGGCACGCCCGACCCGCCATGAATGACCAGAGGCACTGTGGTCATGGCGTCGATCTCGGCGATGCGGGCTTCGTCCAGACCGCCTTCCTTGTTTTGTTGCAGATGGACGTTGCCGACCGATATCGCCATCGCATCCACACCGCTTTCACGTGCGAACTGGGCCGCTTCTGCCGGGTCGGTGCCGTTCGATCCTTCACCGCCCGAGTACCCGACAAAACCAATCTCGCCCTCGCAGGAAATCCCTGCCGCATGGGCCATCTCGGCAATTGCGGCGGTTTCATCGATGTTTTGCCGCAGGGGTTTGCGCGACCCGTCGAACATCAGCGAGGTGAACCCGCTGTCCAGCGCGATCTTGCAGTCCTCGAAGGTATAGCCGTGGTCCAGATGCGCCACGACGGGCACCGAGGCGTTTTCGGCCAGATACCGGAACATCTTGCCCAGGATCGGCAGTGGCGTGTGCTCGCGGCAGCTGGGTCCGGCTTGCAGGATCACGGGCGCATTCTCGGCCTCGGCCGCGGCTACATAGGCGCGCATGTCTTCCCAGCCGAGTGTGACCAGCCCGCCGACGGCATAGCCCTGTTCATACGCGGGTTGCACGACGTCTTTCAGTGTGACGAGGGTCATTTGAATTTCGCAATCATGTCTTTGATGCCGGGAATGGTCTCGATCTGATAGGCATGTGTGGGCTGGAAATACTGCACCAGAGAACGCTGGGTCAGGCCGCCGAGGATGGTGAAATAATACATCTCGTACCCCGGCAAAACGCAGCAGGGGTGATAGCCCTTGTCGATGCAAACGGTCGATCCATCCACGATGTGATAGGCGTCACCCGGCTGGTTATCCTCGCGCTGCAACATCTGAAGGCCCGAGCCCCAGTTGGGTTTGAACCGGAAATTATAGGTCTCATCGTGGCGGGTTTCGTCCGGCAGGCGGTTGGTGTCATGCTTGTGGCTGGGAAAGCCCGACCAGCCGCCCTGACCGACGGTGAACAGCTCACTCACCAATAGGCGGCCGACCTTGTCGTGTTGCTTTTGGCCAAGGATGTGTTTGATTTTGCGGTGGGTTTTGGTGTCGTCGCTGCCATATTGCACAAGGTCGTGTTCGCGCACATCGAACGGGTCCAGCACCTTGTCATATTTGGCACCGGCAATGAACACCTCGGTCGCGTCAGAAACGCAGACCATCTGTACCTTTGCGCCGACGGGCACATAGACGCCCTCGGGCTCGCCATCCCAGACATCTTCGCCCCGGTTGCCCAGACTGGGGAAGGAAACGCCTTCGACATCCACATCGACGCTGCCGGTTGCAGGGACGATGCAGGTCTCGTAGCCCGGCACCTGGTATTCGAACGCCTCGCCTTTTTTCAGTTTGACGATGTTGAAATAGTTCAGCGGAACGGACGGATCACCGGCGTCAACGATGGGCTTGTTCTGATTGTCATAGGGCGCGATATGCATGGGATACTCCTATGTGGTCGGGCCAGGGTGAGAGGCGAGGAACGCGTTCAGTTCGGGGGTCGTCGGCATGGCGGGGGCGCAGCCGGGTTTGGAAACGACAATGGATGCGCAGGCGGAACCGCGCATCACCGAGTCTTTCAGCGAGTGCCCCGCCGCGATCGAAGCCAGAAGCCCTGCCATGAAACTGTCACCAGCCCCGACTGGCTTGATGGCGTCCACTGGGTAGATCCCGGTTCTGATTTCCTGCCCATCCGCCAGCGTCACGGCGCCTTTTTCGCCCATCTTGTAAATGACAACCCGGCCCGGTTTCCTGGCGAGGTCCTGTGCCTTGGCAAAGCCCTTTTCCAGACCTCCGGCCATGAACCCGAACTCTTCATCATTGCCGACAATCAGGTCACAGGCTTCGCCCGCACGGGACAGAACGTCAGCGGCAACTTCCGGCGACGGCCAGCTGTAGGGGCGGTAATCAACATCGAAAATGATCGGAAGACCAGCTTTGCGCGCGTTTTCAAACCCTTGGAACGTGGCGCTGCGCGAGGGTTCCGACGCAAAGACAGTGCCAGCCGAGATCAGGGCCGAGAAGGATGAATAGTCAACCCTGTCGACATCCGCGTCAGTAACCTGAAAATCGACCGCACCGTTGCGGTAGATGACATTCTGAAAGTTCTCGGTCCGGCTTTCATACAGGGCCAGAGAGGTGCGATACTCACCCCCCAACACGCGGATGTAAGAGGTATCCACCCCGTAATGTTGCAACCGGTTGAGGCAGAACCGACCAATAGCATCGTCCGAGACGGAGGTGATCAAGGATGCCTGACTGCCCAGCTTGACCAGACCGGTGCAGATATTCGCGGACGAGCCGCCAAGATCGGCATGGAACGTATCGGCCTCTTCGCTTTTGACACCGATCGGGTCTGCGTAAAGGTCCATACCCGCACGCCCCAGAACGGCAAAGCGGTTTCCTTTGATACCCTCCATCAAAGCGCTCACGTCATGTCCTCCGGCAAAGTGGGGTGGGCAAAGTTTGGACCTTGCGTTGAATCGATTCACACGATACTGATTTTGCAACCGGTTGCAAACACAATGTGCGAGGCCATGGCAGATGCCTGAAATCGGAGTGGGAATCGTGGGTGGCGGTTATATGGGCAAGGCCCATTCCGTTGCCATGTCGGCCGTCGGTGCGGTGTTCAACACGGCGTTGCGCCCCCGGCTTGAGGTCATCTGCGCGTCGAGCCCGGACAGTGCCGAACGCTACCGGGCGGCTTATGGTTTTCAGCGGGCAACCGATGACTGGCGCATGTTGGTTGAAGACCCCAGGGTCGAGGCAATCGTGATCGCCTCGCCTCAGTCAACACATCGTCAGATTGCCGAAGCGGCTTTTGCCTTGGGTAAACCGGTCTTGTGCGAGAAACCATTGGGTGCATCGCTTGAAGACAGTCGGGCGATGGTTGCCGCGGCAGAGGCTTCGGGGGCGGTGAACATGGTGGGGTTCAACTATATCCGCACACCCGCCAGCCAATATGCCCGCCAGTTGATTGCCGATGGCGCGATTGGTGACATCACGTGGTTCCGGGGCGAGCATACCGAGGATTTCTATGCAGATCCGCAGGCCCCGGCCACCTGGCGCACAACCGGTAGGGCCAATGGCACAATCGGCGATCTTGCCCCGCATATGGTCAACGGCGCATTGGCGCTGATCGGGCCCATTGCGCAGGTGATGGCCGATGTTGAGACCGTTCACAAAACCCGCCCCGGTGGTGAGGTAACAAATGACGACCATGCCCAGATGATGTGTCGGTTTGAAAACGGGGTGATGGGAAACCTGTATTTCAGCCGCGTCGCGACGGGTCGGAAAATGGGCTATGCCTATGAAATCTCGGGCACAAAAGGCGCGCTCCGGTTCGATCAGGAGGACCAGAACGCGCTGTGGCTGTACAAGCGCGAAGGGCCCGAAGCCGCGCGCGGGTTCACCAAGATCCTGACCGGCCCCGCGCACCCGGATTATGAGCCCTTCTGTCAGGGTCCGGGTCATGGAACCGGCTATCAGGACCAGATCATCATCGAGGCCAAGGACTTTCTACAGGCCATCCACACCGGCGAGGCGATCTGGCCCACGTTCCGCGACGGGCATGAGGTCAACCGCGTGCTGGCCGCTGCGCTGGCCTCGTCCGATCAGCGGCAGTGGCAGGACATCAGCGATTTCTGATCGCTCTACGTGACAATTCCAATGAGAGACAATGACCATGGCTAAGTTGAGATGGGGCATGATCGGGGGTGGTGAAGGCAGCCAGATTGGTCCTGCACACCGCCTTGGGGCGCAGGCGGACGGGTTGTTCGAATTTGCAGCTGGCGCGCTGGATCACCGACCCGAGGTGGGCCGCGAATACGCGCAGCGATTGGGTGTTGCTGCCGATCGTGCCTATGGTGACTGGCAAGAGATGCTGGCGGGCGAAAAAGACCGCGAGGATCGGGTTGATCTGGTAACCATCGCGACGCCCAACTCGACCCATTTTGAGATTACCAAGGCCTATCTTGAGGCAGGTTTTAACGTGTTGTGTGAAAAGCCGATGACCATGACGGTGGAAGAGGGCGAAGAGATTGTGCGCGTGGCCGAAGCCTCGGGCAGGATCTGTGCGGTGAACTACTGTTACTCTGCCTATCCGATGGTGCGTCAGGCCCGTGCAATGGTGCGCGCAGGCGATATCGGCAAGGTGCGTCTGGTGGTGACCAATTTCAGCCACGGTCATCATGGCGACGCCACAGATGCGGATAATCCGCGCGTGCGCTGGCGCTATGACCCAGCGATGGCCGGTGTTTCGGGGCAGTTTGCCGATTGCGGCATCCATGCGTTGCACATGGCCAGTTTCATCTGTGACGATCAGGTGAAAACCCTGTCTGCCGACATGGCTTCGACCATCGCCAGCCGTGAGTTGGAAGATGATGCAATGATCAATTTCCGGATGGAGGGCGGCACGGTTGGGCGCCTGTGGACATCATCAGTGGCGATCGGGCGGCAGCATGGCTTTGACATTCAGGTCTTTGGCGAAACCGGTGGGCTGCGCTGGGCATCCGAACAGCCCAACCAGTTGATCTATACTCCGGTCGGGGGGCGTACTCAGATCATCGAAAAGGGTGAGGGCGGTTTGCACGACGAGGTGCAACGCCTGTCGCGTGTCGCCATAGCGCACCCCGAGGGGTTCCCGCTGGCGGTCGCCAACATCTATTGCGATCTGGCGGATGCGATCCGCGGTGAAAGACGCGACGGTCTGCCCGGTGCGGCAGATGGGCTGCGGTCCATTGCGGCCGTTCACGCGGCTGTTGCATCGGGCAAGGCCGATGGCGTATGGAAGGACGCGCGGCCGCCGATGTTTCGCTGATCAGGGGCGGGGCCGCAATGTGCCCCGTTCGATCACCCGGCAGGGGAAAATGCGGGCCTCGGGATAGCGCTGAGGCTCTTTCAGCATCTCGACAACCAGATCGACGGATGAGGTGATGATCTGCTTGATCGGCTGGTGGATCGTTGTCAGGTTAACGCTTTCCCAGCGCGACATTTCCATGTCGTTCAGTCCGATAATTCCAATGTCCTGACCGGGTTTCAGCCCATGATCAGCCAGTGCGGACAATGCGCCTACAGACAGGATGTCATCGCCGCAGAAATACGCCTCGGACGGGGAGTTGGCCAACAGGCGCAACATTTCGGCGCGGCCGGCCTCGAAGGAATAAGCCCCTGCGAAACAATGACTTAATTCGATATCGGGATGATCTGCCAATTCTTCCATGAACCCGCGATACCGGTCGAGTGCCGAGGTTGCATCTTTGGGCCCGCCCAGATAGCCGACACGCCTGTATCCGCGCGCCAAAAGCTCGCGCGCGGCCATGCGCCCGCATTCGACATTGTCGATTCCCACCACATGCACTTCGGGCGAGGTGGCCGAGCGACCGAACGTGTGCACCACCGGTACGCCCGCATCGTGAAACGCCTTGGCAAAGCTGGGCGGCAGCGTCGAAGAGGCAACGATGGCCGCGTCAACCGAATACTGGCGCAGCATGCGGACCGAGTTTGCGGGCTCGGTCTCGTCCGTCAGGTTCACGATCAAAGGACGCAGCCCGCGTTCCTGCAAGGCGCGGGTAAACTGATCGAACACCTCAAGAAAAATCGGGTTGTGAAAGTTGTTCGAAATCAACCCGATCAGTTTTGTGCGCCCGGTGGTCAGGGACGAGGCGAGGGCGTTGGGACTGTAGCCAAGCTCTCGCGCGGCCTTTTCAACTTTGCTGCGTGTTTTCGCAGAGACCGAGGCGCCTTCGGTAAAGGTGCGCGACACGGCAGATCGCGATACACCGGCCAAGGCGGCGACGTCTTTCAGGGTCACGCTCACGCAGTGCGGCTCCGGTCGTTGATGGTCAGAGATATCAAGGTGTTTTGCATCAGAGATTCATTATGCACCATCGCAAAAGTCTTGCAACCGGTTGCAGGTCGCACTAGGCGGACGAGATCATCGCCGGCCACCTATGTTTATGAGCGAATGGCGGGAAAGGAAAGACCGGTACAGGCGACGGGTTTCGCAAGAAACACCAAGGATCGAACGCTACCGGTTACGCCCTTAGAACCTTAACGAAAGGCAGGACATTCCTCCGTCCAGCTTTGCGCAGTCGGTGTTGTCGATTTCTACGACCTCATACCCTTCGCGATCCAACATCTCAGCGGTGCGTGGGAAGCCAGCGGCCATCAGCACCAGATTGTTGAAGCGGATCGCATTGGCGGCAGCTTCCTCTCCGTCCGCAACATGCAGCACCCGGTAGCCCTCAAAACAGCCCGATGCATCCAGCCGTCGGGTCGACAGTATTGTCTCGGCGTCCATCAGCGAACAATCTGTCTTGAAGTGTAGGACGCCCTCGGGCGTGAAAACTTCGCGCAGTTTGTGCCCCCACTCCGAGGTGATTTTCGCCAGCTCGGCGACACCTTCCGCGTCAGTCCGGTCTGACCGGCCCACCAGAATTTCTCGACCGGTAACAAGGATATCTCCACCCTCGACATGGCCGGGTCCCTGAATTTCCAGAACCGTGTCGTAGCAGTCGCGAAGGGTCGGCGCCATTTCAGCCACTTCACCCATCCGCGAAGGTGCGCCGGGCCGCATCAATATCGCACCTTGCGGCAGGCAAAGGGCTGTATCCTCGACAAATTGCGCGTCGGGAAACGCGTTCAGGGGATCCAGTTCGATCACCTCTGCTCCGGTGCTTTTCAGTGCTGCCACATATGCCTTATGCGCCGCTGTCATCCCGTCGAAATCCGGGTTTCCGATATCTTCTGCACGCAACCCGCCTGCAATAGTCGGAGCCGGACGGCGGGTGATGGCGCGGGAAAACTCAAAGGTTGGGTCTGACATGTTTCAATCTTTCTGAGCTGCGAATTTCGGAGCGGTGACTTCGATCATTACCGGCCCGTTCTGGGCGGCAGTTTGGCGCAATGCCTGCGCGACAGCCTGCGGTTCAGCTGGAACCGAAGCGAATGGAATACCGTATGACTTGGCCGTCGCTGAAAAATCGGGGGGCGAGGGATCACATCCTATGACTGTCACGCCCGCATCCTGCATTGACGTGGCAATTTCCTGGTATCCGTGATTGTTCCAGATCACGAAGGTGACCGGCAGGTCTTCGTCGACCGCGGCCATAATTTCAGGCAGAGAAAACTGCGCGCCCCCATCGCCCGCGATGCATATTACACGTGCCGTGGGATCGGCGACCGAAGCGCCGATGGCTGCGGGGATTCCATAGCCCAGCGCGCCGTACCCGGTTGCCGCGTTAAACCAGCCTCCGGCCCGGTCGTGATCGTAGAAAAGATTGCCGGCATAGATTGGTTGCGTGGAGTCTCCGACCATCAGGGTGTTCGGGACCGCAGAACGCATTGCGTTGAGGATTTCCACCTGTTTGCGATAGTCTGGACCAATTTCCGCCCAGGCGGCGTCACGTGTTTTGCCTGCACGTTCCGCGCCATCGCTTTGCTTTGGCTTGTGCGGCAAGGCGTCAACCAGCGCTGATACAGCCAAGTTGACGTCACCTTGAATGATGAGCGCTGCCTCATGTCGCGCCAGTTGCCCGCCACATTGATCAACCCGTATCAACCCTGACATTTTGGCAATTTGGCCGGTGGCATACATATCATAGTCGGTTGGGCCCAGCTCGGTTCCCAGTGCAAGGACGCAATCGGCGCTTTCTATCAAGCCGCGTACGGCGTTCAGGCTGGGGCTTGCCGGAACAGTCAGCGGATGCCTGTGCATCAGGCCGCGCGCGTTGACCGTTTGCACCACGGGCGCATCGAGAGCTTCGGCCAGGGCCTGCAATCCAGCCTCGGAACGTTTTGCGCCGCCGCCCGCCAGAATGACAACGTTCTTCGCTTTGGCCAGTTGCTGTGCGGCTTGTGTAATCAAAGCCGGGTCAATCGGAGAGGCTGAGACAAGCGGTTCGACCTGTGTTTCCTGATAATCAGCCGCTGCGATATCCAACGGAACTTCGATATGCACCGGTCCGGATCGACCGTTGGCGAGGGTGTGGAACACGCGGTCCAAGACCGGGTCCAGAGCGTTGGTGGCGGAAACTTGTTCGGACAGCAACGCAACGGTCCTGGCCAGTCCCAACTGGTCTGGCAATTCATGCAGATGCCCTAAACCCCTGCCAAGAGATGCGGTTTTGTTGACACCGGACACCACCAGCATCGGTATTGAATCCGCGCGGGCCTGCGCCATCGGCGTCAATGTATTGGTCAATCCAGGCCCGGTGATCACAAAGGCCACACCCGGTTTGCCTGACACGCGCGCATAGCCGTCGGCCATAAACCCTGCACCCTGTTCGTGTCTGGGTGTAACGTGACGAATGCCCGAGCCTGCAAGCCCGCGGTAAAGCTCGACCGTATGAACGCCCGGAATTCCGAACACGCAGGTCACATCCTTTTGGCGAAGCCTTGCAACCAATGCTTCGCCCACGGTCATTTCACTCATGCAACCTCGCGTGATTTTCTGTTGGCGTGGTCGATGATGCGAGAGACCGCAGTGGCAAAGTTGGCGTCACTGATCGTCAGGGCCACTCGCACCCAGTCTTTCAAGCTGTCCCCAAAGGCGGAACCCGGCATGACAGCCACCCCGGTCTGCAACAGGTCCCAGGCATAGGCTTCGCCGTCCAACCCGGTGGCGGAGACGTTGATCATGGCGAACATTCCCGCCTGAGGCCGGTGAACGGTCAGATCCGTTTCTGCTTCGAGGCGATCAGCCAAAAGCGTGGCGCGCGCCGAAAAACGGGCGGCCATGCCGGAGGCAACCTCGGACCCGTCGCGGATCGCCTTTTCAGTCATATCGGCGATAAAGGGCTGATTGCCGAAAAGCATGGTCTCGGAATAGGGCAGTAGCGCTTCGCAAAACGCGGCTGGCCCGACACACCAGCCACTGCGGAACCCCGGCGCGGCATGTGATTTCGAGATGGATGATACGCCTATGACACGATCCGCCAGTTCCGGGTCTGCCAGCGGCGACACAAATCTGGCCCCGTCAAAGATCAGTTCTTCATAGACCTCGTCCGAGATAATCCACAAATCATGCGCAATCGCGAGCTGTCCGATCTCGGCTAGCTCCTCGGCGGTCAGGATCGCGCCCGTTGGGTTGTGTGGCGTGGTCAGAAGAATGGCGCGGCTGCGCGGTGTTACGCGTACGGCGATATCTTTGGCCTGCATGCGAAACCCGTGTTCCGGGCGCAGCGGTACGGGCACCATTTCCGCCCCAGAAGCACGCACGACCCCTTCGTAGGTTGCATACATCGGATCACCGACCAGAACTTCGTCACCGGCCTCGGCAACGCCGGCCATGGCAGCGAACAATGCGGTCTGCGTTCCGGGAAAGCACAGAAAATTCTCGGGCCCGAAAACGCGTCCGCGGGAAGCCGAGTAACGGGCGGAAAGCGCGTCAAGCAAGCCAGCTTCGCCACGGCCATTGGAGTAGCCCGTTCGCTGGGCCCGTAGTGAGGTTACGGTGGCTTCGACCAGCGCGTCCGGCACCGGCACGTCCGGTTCACCTATCGTCATTTCGACGATGTCCGCTCCGGCCTTAATAAGGTCGCGCGCTTTCAGATGTACGCCCCATTTGGCGCCACCCAAGCCCGCTAACCGTTCTGTCACAGATGTGGTCTTCATGGTTGTTCCACCTCTTTGATCAATGAGATACCGACGATAGCACTGACTGAATCCAATCCGATCTGCGCCAATTGACCTTCGGAAAACGCATCTGGAAGCGCACCGCCTTCCAGCCAAAGACCGTCGATAACCGCGTTACAGGCAATGGCCAGTTGCGCCGCTTGCGACGCGGTGACGGGACGCCCGGTTTCTTGCAATGCGGCGACGATCAGCTTTTCAAGGTGATCCCGGAAATAGTTATAGGTTTGCTGGTGAATGCGTTGCATTTTCGGATCTCGCTGCACCTTGTTCAGGAAGCCGGCCCACAAGGCCACAGCGCTTGGATCAACGATTGGCGGTCGCAGCGACGCATCAACGAAGTTGGTCAACTGAGATACTGCGCTGCCTTTCCCTGACGACGCAGCTGTCTGATCGGTCAGCGTATTCATGTGATGTTCGTACGCGGCCTGAACCAGTTCCTCCTTGGATGAGAAATAGTGCCGGATCAGCCCTTGGGTCACGTTCGCACGGGCCGAGATCTGACGCACAGTGGCCCCCCGAACACCCATCTCGGCGATCAGGTCCAAAGTCGCCAGGATCAGCGCCTCGCGCCGAAACTCGGCAGATTCACGTGTAAATTTACGGCTGTCGTCCTGCACGTCCGGGTCATCCATGGTACGGAATTATTATACACTTGCATAATTGCGAGATTCGAGGCTTACTGCAAGCTGAAATCAGAAGATTCTTGGATATGGACACAGCCAAAGCAGCATCACCCGCACGCGAAACAACCACGTCTGACGAGGCGATAAGGGTTGAGGACCTGCACAAGTCTTTCGGCACGCTGGAGGTTTTGAAAGGTGTCTCGTTGACAGCGAACAAGGGCGATGTCGTTGCCATCATTGGGGGTTCGGGCTCGGGCAAATCCACCATGCTGCGCTGTATCAACTTTCTGGAAACACCAAGCTCGGGAAAGATCACCATCGGCGGTGAGCTGGTTGAAATGCATGCCGACGGCAGCCCCTCGAACCGCCGCCAGATTGAACGTATCCGTACGCGGCTTGCGATGGTTTTCCAGCAGTTCAACCTGTGGACACATCGCACACTTTTGGAAAACGTGATCGAGGTACCGGTACATGTCCTTAAGGTACCAAGGGCCGAAGCTGTCGCGCGGGCGCATGACCTGCTGAAAAGGGTGGGGCTTGGTGACAAGGCCGACACCTATCCGGCCTATCTTTCAGGCGGTCAGCAACAGCGCGCCGCCATCGCACGCGCGCTTGCGGTGGATCCTTCGGTAATGCTTTTCGATGAGCCAACTTCAGCGCTTGACCCAGAGCTTGTCGGCGAGGTTCTGACCGTGATCCGGGATCTTGCAGCGGAAGGGCGCACCATGCTGCTTGTGACCCATGAAATGAAGTTTGCGCGCGAAGTCGCGAACCATGTCGTCTATCTTTTCGAGGGCCGCATTGAAGAGCAGGGTCCACCTGCCGAGGTCTTCGGAAATCCAAAATCAGAACGATTGAAGCAGTTCCTCAGCTCGGTCGCCTGATCCACTACAAAAAACAACAAAATAAACCTAAAGGGAGTAACAAAATGAACGTCAAAAAACTGCTCGCGTCCGGTCTTGCCGCCGCTGTCCTTTCGGCTGGTGTTGCCAGTGCAGAAGAGGTCAAGATCGGCATCGCGGCTGAGCCTTATCCGCCCTTCGCGTCGCTGGACAGTTCAGGCAACTGGGTTGGTTGGGAGATCGACGTCATCAATGCAGTTTGCGCCGCTGCCGAACTTGACTGTGTTATCACGCCGGTGGCCTGGGACGGTATCATCCCTTCGCTGACGGGGCAGCAGATCGACGCCATCATGGCCTCGATGTCGATCACCGAGGAGCGGTTGAAAACCATTGATTTCAGCGATCCTTATTACAACACACCTGCGGTTATCGTTGCCGATAAATCGATGGATATCGAAGCAACCCCGGAATCGCTGGCGGGTAAAGTCATTGGCATTCAGGCTTCGACGATCCACCAAGCCTATGCGCAGGAATACTTCAAGGATTCCGAACTGCGCGTATATCAAACTCAGGATGAGGCCAATCAGGACCTGTTTGCGGGTCGGATCGACGCCACACAAGCTGACAGCATTGCGATGGCCGATTTTGTGAATTCGGATGCCGGTGCTTGCTGCGAAATCAAAGGTGCCGTGAAGGACGATCCCGCCATTTTGGGGCGTGGTGTCGGTGCGGGCGTTCGTAAAGGGCAGGATGACCTGCTTGCGGCGTTGAACAAGGGCATCGCGGCAATTCTTGCCGATGGCACGCATGAGAAGATCACGTCGAACTATTTCTCGACCAGCATCTACTAAGCCGTTGCCGTGACCGGATTTCTGGAATCACTTGGTTTGGCGCAGAGCGCAGAGCTTCTGTCGCTCTCGCCGCCGGGGTGGGGGGCCAATCTGCTACGCGGATTGTCCCACTCCTTGCAGATTGCTTTTGGCGCATATGCACTGGGCCTCGTGATCGGATTGTTCGGAGCGTATGGCAAACTTTACGGCGGGAAGGTCACGCGCGACCTTCTTGCCATTTACACGACCGTGATCCGGGCCGTGCCGGAACTGGTCCTGATCCTGATCCTGTATTACGTGGGATCCGATATTATCAACAAAATATCTGCTGCCATGGGTGGTGGCCGGGTTGAGATCAACGGCGTTGCCGCAGGCATTTGGGTGCTGGGCGTCGTTCAGGGCGCGTATGCGACCGAGATTCTGCGCGGCGCCATTCAGGCGGTTCCGCCCGGTCAGATCGAAGCGGCGAAATCCTACGGAATGCCGGCCTTCATGACCATGCGGCGCGTCACGATCCCCGCCATGATGAGCTTCGCCGTACCTGGTCTGGCCAACCTGTGGCTGATTGCAACCAAAGACACAGCATTGCTGGCTGTAGTCGGTTTTAACGAGCTGACGTTGGAAACGCGCCAGGCGGCCAGCAGCACGCGGGCCTACTTCACCTTTTTCTTGGCGGCGGGCTTCCTTTATCTGATGGTTACGCTGTTTTCGGGTGGGATCTTTGCGCGGATTGAGAAATGGGCCCGTCGCGGCCAACCCGCTCTGAACGGAGGCAGCAGATGATCGACCTCAGATCTCTGATGCAACCTCATCGTATCGTGATGATGCTGATCTTTGCCGGGATCGCGGTTTGGTGCGCGATGACATTGCGGTGGGACTGGATACCCAATTATGCGCCGCTTGCATTGAAGGGTATCTGGACCACGCTTTGGTTGCTGGTTGTCACGATCGTTCTTGGATTTTTACTGGCTGTACCGCTTGGATTAGCGCAGGCCGTTGGGCCATGGTATCTTGCGGCACCCGCCAAGGCGTTCTGTACCATCATTCGCGGCACACCGCTACTTTTGCAGCTTTGGTTGCTGTATTATGGCCTCGGCTCTCTGTTTCCGCAGTTTCCATGGATACGATCGTCTGATCTTTGGCCGTACCTGCGTCAGGCTTGGCCCTATGCGGTGCTGGCGTTGACACTTTCTTATGCGGGTTATGAAGGCGAGGTCATGCGCGGAGCCTTCAAGGGCGTTGCCAAAGGACAGCTGGAGGCGGCCAAGGCATTTGGTATGCCAAGGCTGACGATGTTTCGCCGCATCTGGTTACCGCAGGCAATCCGCAATGTTCTGCCGACTTTGGGCGGTGAAACTATCCTGCAATTAAAGGCAACACCGCTGGTCGCCACAATAACCGTGGTTGATATCTATGCCGTGTCGTCCCGTGTGCGTGCCGATACGTTTATCGTCTACGAACCGCTTATCCTGTTGGCTGTATTCTACATTCTCGTAGCGGGCGTAATTGCTTTGGTGTTCCACTGGCTCGAGGTGAAGGTTCTGGGAACCGGACGCCGCAATGGGCTTGTCGGATAGTTTCGGCCAGTAGTCGAAAGAAACTTGCCCCGCGAATTTCGAGGCGGTTATTCGATGAATTGTTCTTAGCGACCCAGATTGCAGGCTTAAGCGTAAAACAGGTGTTTGAAGCGGGATCAGGGACGTCGGTTCGGTCGCGCCCCGCAAGTTCAACGCTCTAAGGATACAGCATCTAGGGTAGCTGCACGACAAGAGGGCATGAGTGCCAGCGCGGCCATAGGTGAGAGGAACCGCTTGGCGCGATAGCCGAACAGCGAGAAAAATTGAGTGGTGCTAAGACAGCGGTCCCAACATCAATGCAGTTCGGGAATTGCCACTCTGGTTGTCTTACGTTGGTAGAATATTGTGGTTCATCCTGAACAAGTTGGTGGGATCGTACTTTCCTTTGATCTTGGACAGCTTTTCGCCGTTCACTCCATAAGCGCCTTTCATGTGATCGGATTGGTCTTCAGGCATGAAGTTCACATAGGCACTGCCTGTTGAGTACGGTTTCATCTGTTCGTACAGCTGGCGTGCCCAACCGATGCAGGTGTCATCCTTGTCAGGGTCTTCCCATCGCGTGTGGACATTCATGATGAAATGCGCAGATCTTTGTGGGTAGGCGGTAGAAGCGGGCTCAACGCGGGCCATCGCGCCACCGACATGAGCAATGAATACCTCGCAGGCGGGATCAGGAAGGGTGGAAATCGCGTCCAGCAGGTCCGTGATGGCGGCCGGGGGCAGCGTGTTGAAGTCATGACTTTTCCAATAGTTGCGGACGCCCGGCGACAACAGGGGATCAAAAGCCGCTTGCCAGTCCACGAACCTGTGCGGTGAAATGACATCCACAATCGGCTCACCCAGCGCGCGCAAGGCCGACATCGCTTTTTCACCTTCATCCATCGGGCCGCTGTAACACGCTGCGAAAATCAGCACTTCGCGCCCGTGCCACTCTTCCGGCAGGAACGGGAGCGGCGGCGCTTTTCGCATCACGCTCCAGACGGTGAGCTCATCGGGGGACGTGTCCGCAATGGCCACAAATTCGGAAAGCAATTCTGGTGCCTTTTCGATCGGGTGCACGATCAGGCCGGACAGGACATCCGGCCCAAGATCATGCAACTGGAATTCGAATGAGGTAACGACACCGAAGTTTCCGCCACCACCACGAATGGCCCAGAAAAGTTCCGGGTGGCTCGTGGATGATGCGGTGACAATCGCGCCATCCGCTGTGACGACTTCTGCCGACAGAAGGTTGTCGATTGTCATGCCGAATTTCCGGGTCGTCCAGCCGAAACCGCCGCCCAGGGTCAGCCCGGCGATGCCGGTGGTCGAATTGATGCCTGTGGGGACGACAAGACCATGGGCCTGTGTTTCGCGATCAACGTCTCCAAGCAACGCACCGGGTGCAACGCGGACAGTTTTGCGGGCAGGGTCCACGTGAACCGAACGCATCTGGGACAGGTCCAGCATGACGGCCTTGTCCGCGACGGCGTGCCCTGCAATCTGGTGCCCACCTGATCGAACGGTCATCATGAGGCCTGCTTGTCGGACGAAGTTAATTGCCTTCTGGACGTCGCTCGCCCCCATCGCACGGATCACGAAGGCGGGGAAACGCTCGAACATGCTGTTCCAGGTAATCCTGGCTTCTTCGTATTCCGGGGTTCCCGGCAGGTAGACCCCGCCGCGCAGTGAGGCATCAAGCGCGTCCAAATCGCCTTGATCCACAGTTGCGATATGTCCGTCGAGTGCTTTCAGGTCAAACATGCTTAGGCCTCCCTTGTTTCAGGAAAGGTTTCGCGCACGGCTGCCTCGTGAGTTTGTTATTGCCCTGAGAAGGGGATACTTGGTTGTGGGAGAAAGCTGGTCGTCAGGCAAATAGTCCCGGATCGATCCGATCTACCGGCGTGATGACATCGGTAGGAATGTTCAGACGCTCGGCTGCTTTTCGCAGGCTTTCTTCATCCGGGGCTTCGTAAAGGCAGTATGTTTTGCGCTTATCTGCGCTGAGGAAGGAAAAGATCCATTCAATGCCGACTTCGTCGTTGATTTCTTTGATGTGAATTTTGTCGTTGTCGCTGATATTCAGCTGCTCGGCAAAATTCCGTTCAATGATGTATCGTGGCATTATGCCCCCCAAGCATTTTCCGGGCCTTAACTGGCTACCCCTTCGAGCTTTGACTTAAGGGAAACCATACTCAATTTCTGTGATATTGCCAACGCTTCCCCTTCCAGTTGAAACGCCAGTTCCAAATCGCTGGGGCGGCCCTGTTGTCTGAGTGCGGATGCATACGCTGCCTTGCAATGCGCAATCCATGGCGGGCAATTCATCCTCGTGTCAATCTCGATGGCTTTCCGGAACATCTTCCCGGCAATTTCCCAGTCTTTCAGCACCGTTGCCAGGTTCCCCAAGCGTCGGGCTGCGGCACCTGTGCAGACTGTGGTTGCCCCTGCGGTGATCGTCAGGTCCTCGTAGGGTTGCAGCATACCGTAAAGCGTCTGGGCATGATCCGGATGCCCGACTGCCACACAGATGTCGGCAAGATAGGACAGTGTTGTTGAATACATGGCATCTGGCGGCAGGTCGAAGCCGTTTTCCGCCATTTCATTCAGTGTTTTTTCGGCGGGTTCCGTGTACCCCAGTTCGGCTGCGATAAGGCCAAAACCCGGCTTCCACGATATGTCTTCGGGGCTGTCGGTCATCAGTTTCTTGATCACAGGCGCGACCTCGTGCAGGCGGTTCTGCTCGCGGCGGATGGTGAACATCTGAACGCCGAAAACGCCCTCGACATGTTCGCCGTGCGTTTTTCGGCCGATCTTGACCGCTTCGGTGGCGTGCTTTTCAGCCTGAACAAAGTCGCCGTCCATGATTGCAACCATGGCGCGTGCGTGTTTCTGAACCCAATAGAGTTGCAGATGATTGTCCTTTTCGGAAATCGCAGTCAGCAATTCGAGTGAGTTGTCCATCAGGTCGCGGTCGGCCATTTCAGCACCGACAAACAGGCTGAGCGTCCGGTCGCGGCCCTGATCAATGGTGCCAAGCTTTTCTGCGACCCGATGCATGGCATCCAGGTTTTCACGCCAATGGCGCGCCTCTCGCCCGTTGCGCGCGATGAATGGCGCCCCAAAATGCATCATCATTACCGAAAACTGGGATTTATGATCCCCAAGTTTCGCCGCCAGTTCCATGGATTGCTGACCAAAGCGCGTACCCTCGGAAAACTGGCCGACAAACATATACGCCCTTGCAAGTTGGCTCATCAACCGGCACCGCCTGACTTCGTCACCGTCAGACAGGTCTTTCAGCGCCTTGTCACAAAGGTCAATGGCCTCGTGATGTCGCGTGCTTGTCATCATGCACGAGTCAGCAAAATGATTGGCTGCATCGGCTGACAACTGCACATCGTGGAGTTTCCGTGCAGCGTTAGATGCAGTTTTCAGAACCGCCATCGCCTCGGACAACTGACCCTGGCTGTCATGGCTGCGGCCAACCAGGATCATGCCCCTGACCATTTCCGGGCTGGTTTCCGAGTTCAGCCGCTTAGCCGCTTTGAGCGTCTCCTGGGCATTGGTCATCGCTTCCTGGCTGGCTGACCGGGCCAATGCCATTTCAGCCGCAGCTTCCCATTTGTCGAATGCGGCGCGCCAATCTTCTGCTTCTGACAGATGGCGGGCCACCAGTTCGGGGCGGCGTTCGATTTCAGCTGATCGCATTGCGATCAGTGCACGGGCAACGTTTGAATGTTGCTGCCTGCGGGTAGAGCTCAGCATGGATTGATATGCCGTATCGCGGATAAGGGCATGGCGGAACACAAAATGCCCGCGGTTGTTTCCGCTTTCAAAGATCAGTCCCGTTCGCGACAGTTCTTCGAGACGAAGATTGATATCCGCGCGTTCCAGCCCCATCGCGGCCCTCAACAAATCTGGTTCAAATTCCCGCCCAATGACTGACCCCGTCAACGCGACCTGTTTGGCCTCGGGCGAAACTGCATCAAGCCGCGCCATCAAGGCACCCTTCAGCGAGGATGGTATGCGGACTTGTGCCTGCTCATCAGCATTCACGATCGCCTGGGTCAATTCTTCGACAAACAGGGGCACACCGTCCGTTTTTTCGATGATTGTCGCGATCAAGGCATCGTCCGGGTCCTTGCCAGTGATATTGCGGACCAGATCCGAGACATCAGCAGAACCGAACCGGCGCAGCAGGAGTGTTTGAACATGCGTGTCCCCGTCATCGCGGGCCAGGTCCCACCCGGGTCTGTGGGTCATCAGGATCATCAGGGGAAGATCGGTGCAAATCGCCTTGAACCGCTCCAGCAGGGCTTGCGTCGAGGGATCGATCCAATGTGCATCTTCAACACACAGAATAACCGGGCGCACGCTTGCCCGGACCTGCACCGCATGGATCAGGGTTTGGATCGTTATGTCGCGTTGCTCCTGCGGCGACATCTCGAGAACTTCACGAGCCGGCGCGCTGCGCGGCGCAACCAGCGCTGCAAAGACAGGCAGAACCTGTTCCCAGTCCAGACCTTCCCGGCCTTCCAGCAGCTTCCTGACGTGTTCCAGAATTTGATTGTCATCAAAATCCGGTTCAACGCCCGCATCCTGTGAAATTCGCTGGGTGACCGGATGAAAGGGGCTGCTGGTCAGATAGGGCGAGCAGTTCAGCCTTATCACATCGGCCTGTCCGGTTGCTGTAATGTCCGCAAGAAACCCCTCAGTCAGGCGCGATTTTCCAATCCCCGCCTCACCCGACAGCAGAACGACCTCACCATGACCGTTTTGGGCACGTTGCCACGATTGCAACAGGATCCCCTTTTCGTAGTCCCGGCCAATCATGGTGCTGCCAGCGTCATCCTTGTATGACGCGCGAAACCGGCTTTCCGCGCTGCGTTCCGATACGACCTTCAACAAGGTCCGAGGGTCTTTGAACCCCTTCAACTGAGTTGATCCAAGGGTCTCGAACTCGAATATCCGGTGCAAGGCGGCTTCGGTTTCTTCTGCAGACAAAACCACCGAGTTTGGCAGGGCGTGTTCCTGTATCCGCGCCGCCAGATTGACCGCCGGCCCGGTCATGGCACCTTCTTCGTACGAGTTTTCGCCGATCGTGTCACCGACCACGACATCGCCGCTGGCAATACCCAGTCTGGCTGACAAACGCTCACCGTCAGGGGCGTTGAGCTCTTCAACCCGACGGACGCACTCAAGCCCCGCCTTTATCGCGCGAATGGCGTGATCTTCGTAGGCTGTTGGCCAGCCGAAAAACACAAGAAGACCGTCGCCAAGATATTTCGCGACATAGCCACCATACCTGCTCACTGCCCCCGCGACGGTATCCTGATAGTTCTGTAGCAGATCCCGCATGTCTTCGGGATCAAATCGGTTGGTCAACTCCGTCGAGCCGACCAGATCAGCGAACAAGACTGTCAGATGACGCCGCTCAGCCGCAGGTGCGATGGGCTTCTTCGCTGGTGCAGCTTCGCCATGCACATCATCAACGGAGGATGGCTGAGTTTTCTCGCTGGTTGGCTCCCCTGCGGCTGGCGCTGATGAAGACAGGCGCCCAGAGCCAACCAAATCCTGAACCGCCGCAAGGATGATCTTTCGGTGACCAAGGCTTACCCCAAGCTCTTTCAGGTCGTCGCCTGTCAGCAATGGCAAAACCCGCGCATCAATGTCGTTTTCCGCAAAGGCACTTGCGTACTGACCCAATCCGAGGTCGTTCAGCCACGTGTCCATTTCAACCGACATATCCGGATCATGCTGAGATACGCGTCACTAATCAAGAAAACGCTATTTATTCAGCCGGGCGATCAATGCGCAGCGGACGCAGTTTCACGCGCAGCACAGCAAAATGTGCCAGTCACGTAAGACCTTGATACATTGTGGGGAAAGGATGGTGGGTGATGAGAGACTCGAACTCCCGACATCTTCGGTGTAAACGAAGCGCTCTACCAACTGAGCTAATCACCCGTGACGCTGCATGTAGCCAAGCCAGCGGGCGGGCGCAAGAGGGTCTGTGAGATTTTTATTCCGCGATGGGTTGCGGATAGGAAATGCCGCCCTCAACAACGCCAGCCTCGGTGAGCATGGGCTTATGAGGCAGGTCTGCGTGGGTTTCAGGCGTGTGGTCTGGAAAAGATCAAAGGCGCTTGCAAGAGCCCTATGGCCTCCGATATGCCCGAAGAGACTGCAACTTTCCGGTCGGGAGCACACATGATCCTACCCTTCGCCTGCCGTATCTGGATGGTGGCACTGGTCCTTGGCGCATTTGTGCTGGCTCCGGTTCGGGCCGGGGCAGAAGGGGTTTTGGTTTTCGCCGCGGCCAGTCTCAAGACCGCTTTGGACGAAATCGCAACGGAATACACAGAGCGGACGGGGCAGGATGTCACCGTGTCTTACGCGGCGTCTTCGGTACTGGCGCGGCAGATTCAGCAGGGTGCGCCTGCGGACGTGTTCATCTCGGCCAATGCCGACTGGATGGATTTTCTGGAACAGCAGGGCTTGTTGTGGCCAGAGACACGGTCGGATTTGCTGGGCAACAGTCTGGTTCTGATCGGCGCTGCGGGGCGTCCTGATCTGGGTGACATTCGGACGGTTCATGACCTCAGGGCCGAGCTGGGCGAAGGCTTTCTGGCCATGGCGCTGGTCGATGCGGTGCCCGCCGGTATCTACGGCAAGGCGTCTTTGCAGGGGTTGAACCAGTGGGAGGCGGTGCAGGAGCGTGTGGCGCAAACCGATAATGTGCGCGCTGCGCTGGCCCTTGTGGCAACCGGTGCCGCGCCTCTGGGGATCGTCTATCGATCGGATGCGCAGGCGGAACAGCGGGTCAGTGTTGTGGCCAGTTTTCCGACCGACCTGCACCCTCCGATCATCTATCCGGCGGCGATGACAGGTAATGCCACAGGTGCGGCGCGGGCTTTTCTGGATCATCTGCACAGCGATGCTGCTATGGTTATTTTTCAGGAGCAGGGATTTTCCCTGCCGGGCGGGTGATCGCGTTGGAGTGGTTGGGTCCCGCCGAAGTTGAAGCGCTGAAGCTGTCGCTGCGCGTGTCTTTCTGGGCGACGCTGGCGACCTTGCCGTTTGGCATTTTTGTTGCCTACATTCTGGCCCGCTGGCGGTTCCCCGGGCGGCAGGTTTTGAATGGTCTGGTGCATTTGCCTTTGATCCTGCCGCCGGTTGTGACGGGGTATCTGCTGTTGCTGACCTTCGGCATTCAGGGGCCGTTGGGGCGGTTCTTGGCCGAGTTCGGCATTGTGGTTGCCTTTCGCTGGACTGGGGCCGCGCTGGCCGCTGGTATCATGGCGTTTCCGCTGATGGTCCGGGCGATACGTCTGTCGATCGAGGCGGTGGACCCGAAGCTGGAACAGGCTGGGGCGACGCTGGGGGCGTCGCGGCCTATGGTGTTTCTGACCGTGACCTTGCCGATGATCCTGCCCGGTGTCATCGCCGGGGCCATTCTGGCCTTTGCCAAGGCCATGGGTGAGTTTGGGGCCACGATTACATTCGTGTCGAATATTCCGGGGCAGACGCAGACATTGCCATCGGCTGTATACGCCTTTTTGCAGGTGCCGGGGGGCGAGGCTGCTGCAACGCGGCTGGTCCTGATCTCGATCGTCATCGCCATGGGCGCGTTACTGCTGTCGGAATATGTGGGACGGCGCGCTGCCGCGCGGGTGGCCGGATCATGAGCCTGTCCGTTCGCTTGCATCATCAGCTGCCGGGGATCGATCTGGAGGTCAGTTTTGACGCGCCACCCGGTGTGACCGTGCTGTTTGGGCGTTCCGGGTCGGGCAAGACCACGATTGTCAACGCGGTGGCCGGATTGCTGCGGCCGCGCGCGGGCAGGGTGGCCGTGGATGACTGGGTGTTGTTTGACACCGAACGCGGGCATTGGCTGCCACCGCACCGGCGGCGGTTGGGCTATATTTTTCAGGAGGGGCGGTTGTTCCCGCATCTGACCGTGCGCCAGAACCTTGCCTATGGCCGGTGGTTCGCCCCCAAAAGCGCGCGGCGGGAAGACCCGGAAAAGGTCATCGAGATGCTGGGGATCGGCCACCTTCTGAATCGCCGTCCAGCCGGGTTGTCAGGGGGCGAAAAACAGCGCGTGTCGATAGGCAGGGCGTTGCTGGCCAGCCCGCGGCTGATCCTTGCGGATGAACCGCTTGCGGCGCTGGACGAGGCCCGCAAGGCGGAGATCCTGCCCTATTTCGAGCGTCTCAGGGATGAGGTGTCTGTCCCGATCCTGTATGTGACCCACTCAGCCGACGAGGTGGCCCGTCTGGCCACATCGGTTGTCGCTTTGCAGGATGGCAGGGTCGTCCGCCATGGCCCCGCGTCCGAGGTTCTGTCCGACCCGACCGTGGCGCCCGCAGGTGTGCGTGCGGTTGGTGCCGTGTTGGAAGTGCAGGTGCACCAGCACCACGCTGACGGGTTGACCGAGCTGAACGCAAATGGCGCGCGTCTGTTTCTGCCACGTATCGGGCAGGAGGTCGGCGCGCATCTGCGAATTCGCATTCCGGCGCAAGAGGTGATCCTGTCCGTCCAAAAGCCCGAGGGTCTGTCGGCATTGAACGTGCTCAGCGGGACGGTCGACTCGATCCGGTCGGGTGAAGGTCCCGGAGCGATCGTGTCAGTCAGGACACTGGCTGGGACTGTTCTGGCGCGGGTCACGCGCCGGTCAGTTGCGGCGTTGAACTTGCAGCCGGGCAGCACGTGCCATGCCGTGATCAAGACGGTTGCACTGGCCCCGCAGAATGTCGGTGGCCGTATCGGGACTGGCACCTGACCTCAGGCAAGTGCGCGGGCTTCGTGTTCCATCAGGATAAGGCGCGCGGCGCGCCCAAACCCCTGATGGCCGGAGGAGGGACGGTCGGGAAATATGGCGGCCAGTTCCTGGAGCGCGTCGGATGAAAGGGTATGTAGCGCCTCTTCCCCCAGAAACAGGCTTTCTGCCTGTGCCCCATCCGCCGAGAGGATTTCGTGCCGATCCAGCAGGATGTGAAGATACTCGACCGTTTCAACCGAGGTATCGAGCCCTATTCCGGGCCATCTGCACAGGTGCTTGGCGGCAACCAGCGCTTCGGTGGTTCCGAAAAGCAGTTCGACCCGGGGGCCTTTCACCAGAATACGGTGCTGCTGAGACACCAGAAGATCCCGCGAGGGTGTGTTGGATCCCAGACTGCTTGCCGAGATGCGAACGGGCCACATTGCGGGTTCATTGCGTAATCGGTCGGGTGGGATCGTGCTGCTTTCGATCCAGCGAACAGGTTGCAACCCGTGATCGGCTGTCGCCACCTTGTCCCCGACCTTCAGGGTCTCTATGGCGCGGGGGCCGTTTTCGGCCTCGATCAGGGTTCCGGCTACGAAACACACGCCTTCGATCCGGATGACCACCTCTACCGGGTCCGGAGAGCCGGTAAAAGGAAGTGTAATCGGACCGGCTTGCGTTGTTCCCGAGACACTGATGAAGAAGGAATCAAAGACAACTTCACCATTGTCGAGGCTGTCGAAATACGTCGGATCGACCGTATAGGTCCACTCACCGGTATTTGGGTCGATCGTGGCTGTACCGTTGGCAGGGGGTGTCGCAATTGTCCAGGTTTGGGTGAGCGGTGTAAAGTTTCCGTTGTTCAGCGTGGGTTGCCCCATCGCCACATTGGGTGGGGACCCGGTCACGTTGCCGGTCAATTCACCTGTGATCGGAACTGAAACCAACTAGACCTCGCCTTGTTGCAGCATCCGCTCAAATTCCTTCTTTCGGTACAGGCGCATATGAACCTCGCCTGCATCGTCCCGCGTCCATTCGACAATCCGGTTGCGTGTCATGTCGCTGTCCATTCGGTTGGTGCGCACGCGCGGATGCGGGATCTCTTGCTTGAGGATATCAACAATCTGGCTGGTCTGTCCAAACGGCGCGACAAGGTCGATGATCCAGAAGGAGGACCCGCTGGTAAAATCCTTGTCCATCAGCGGATTTTCTTTCACCGCATAGCGATACTCGGCCTCGGGGCTGAGACCGGCAAAAGTGACAAATCCGCGGGGAAAGCCATTCTGCCTGAAGATCTGGTATTGGCCCAGACGAAACGGGGTTTCGAACGCATAAAGAACTTGTGCCAGATTACGTTTCTGGTGCGTTTTCGTCAGACCCGCGAGATAAAACATCGCACCCAGATCCGCATATTTCTCGGGCGGGAAATCGAACCAGTCTTTTGGAAAGCTCTTGGTCAACGGAATTGCCGATAGTTTGATGCGTTATAAATGCTTTCGGGTAGTGTACTCGTTTCCGGCGATATGAATAGTGGAAATTCCCCAAATAACTGTGCCCGCGCAGCTGGTGTGTCCCACTTTACTCACAGGGTGTCGTGGTTATGCTATCGGTATTGGTGCCATTGTTTTGGGATATCTGGATCATGCGTTTTCTCAAGCCATTCATCACTGCCACACTTGTTTTAGCGCCAGCGGTGGCTGGGGCGGTGGGGTTCGGCCTGTCAGTCCGGCCGCAGTTCCGTACCGAGATCACGCCCTTGCCGGACGGGGTTTACGAGGTGAAGGCTGTCGGTTCATCCGCGCCGGTCAATTATTGGTGCGGGATCGGAGATTATGCCATTCGCACACTGGGGGTTCCGAACTCGCAGAGGATCTATATCTGGCGGGCGTATGAGCCCGGCGTGCGAACGGTGCAGTTTTCCATGACCCCGCCGCCGGGGGCCGATACGAAACCCGGCTATTCGATCACGGTCAAGAAAGTCGGAGCAAACATGTCGGCGGTGTCGGCGCAGAACTATTGCTACGACAATTTCATCATGGACACGTTCTGATCGTCAGACCCATTTTGCCATCGGCGGCAGGCTCATCAGAACGGCATCCGGGTCATGCCCGGTTTCCAGACCGAATTTTGTGCCCCGGTCATAGACTAGGTTGTATTCCGCATAAAGGCCGCGATGCACCAGTTGGGTGGTCTTGTCCGCTTCTGAGAAGTTCTGAACGCGGCGCTTTTCAACCAAGGGAAGGAAGGCGGGCAGAAAGGCCCTGCCAATATCCTGTGTCAGGGCAAAATCCGCCTGCCAGTCACCGGTGCAATAGTCGTCCATGAAGATCCCGCCGACGCCGCGCGCGCGTTTGCGGTGAGGGATATAGAAATATTCGTCAGCCCATTCCTTGAGGCGCGGGTAGTGGGCGGGTCCGTGCGGGTCCAGATGCGCCTTTTGCGTGGCATGGAAATGCGCGGTGTCCTCGTCATACTCGATGCAGGGGTTGAGGTCCGAGCCGCCACCGAACCACCAGGCATGGGGTGTCCAGAACATGCGTGTATTCATGTGGACCGCCGGGGCATGGGGGTTCTGCATATGGGCCACAAGGCTGATACCCGACGCCCAGAAGCGCGGGTCTTCGGTCATTCCGGGGATGCCTTTGCGCGCCGCCATCGCTTGTTGCGCACGTTCGCCCAGCGTGCCGTAGACAGTCGAGACATTGACACCGACCTTTTCAAACACACGCCCGCCGCGCATGACCGACATCAGCCCGCCGCCCGCGTCTGACCCATCGTTCGACTGGCGTTTGGTTTCCTTGACCTCGAACCGACCGGGTGCGGCATCGGCAAACGGCCCGTCGGTGTGGCTGTCTTCAAGGGCTTCGAACGCTGCAACGATGTCATCGCGCAATTGGCGAAACCAGGCGGAGGCGGTAGATTTTTCTGTTTCGAACATGGGTCTTAATGTGCAGGGGCTGCGACCGGGTCAAGCAGGGTACGGCCACCATCGATTGTCAGGATCTGCCCGGTGACGAAACCAGCTGCATCAGACGCAAGATATTGCGCGGTTTCCGTCAGTTCCGTGGCCGAGGCGATACGGGCCAGGGGCGTGTGCTTTTCGATATCGACGCGGTAGTCGCGATTGTCCTTGAGGGTCGATTGTAGCGATGCGCTCATGACCGAACCCAGCGCGATCGAGTTGACGCGGATCCGTTTCGGAGCCAGCGCAACCGCAAGGGACCGGGTCAGCTGATCCAGTGCAGCGGTCGAAACGGAATAGGCCATCAGATCGGGGTGGGTCCGCCGGGCCGCGATCGAGGACAGGTTGATGATCGTCCCCGCCGGGTTTTCGACATCGCCGTCGGCCTGTTTGATCATGCGATTTGCGACCAACTGGCTGAGCCGCAAGGCGGGCATCAGGTTCTGGTTCAGCAGGGTGCGCATCGAATCGTCATCCGGATCCAGCGGATCAGACGGGATCACTTGCCGTGCGCCGTTGACCAGAATATCCACCTGGTCAAACGCATCCAGCGTCGCAGATAACAGGTTGGCTATGGTCAGCTTTTCGCGCAGATCGCCCGCAAAGTACCGGATATTGCTGCCTTCGGCCTGTTCTCCAAGCTCGTCGATCAGGCGTTTTTCATCTATGTCGGCAAACATGACATTTGCGCCCGCATCCGCGAAATGCCGCCCGATGGCCAGGCCGATGCCACTGGCCCCGCCCGTTACGATTGCTGTCTTGCCAGCGATGGAAAAGGACATCCGAATCCTCCTGAATTGGGGCGCAGGTTAACGGGCCTTAACGCCGAGGGCGAGAGGCCTGGAATACCTTGAACCGGTTGTCGCCGGCAATTTCACCGACCTGAGCGAAATGTTCGTTCAGTGTAGCTTCGTAGGGAAGGTGCCGGTTGGCGACCATCCAAAGGGTTCCGTTGCGTGTCAGATTGCGGGCGGCGGAGGTTATAAACCCTTGCCCCAAGGCGGGATCCGCGCTGCGTGAGGTGTGAAATGGCGGGTTCATCACAACGGTGTCGATAGGCTCCGGCGCGGTCCAGGATACGGCATCGCTCCAGTGAAAATGCGCCTGGGATTGGGTGACATTAAGCCGCGCGCAGGTCAGCGCCGCATGGTCCGCTTCGACCAGATGTAACGAGCTTACCCAACCGCGTTTCAGGATCTCCGCAGACAGATATCCCCATCCCGCCCCCAGATCCGCCGCGCGGGGGCCAAGCCGGTCAGGCAAGGTCTTCAGTAACAGGGCCGAGGCAGGATCAACTCCGTCCGCTGAAAACACACCCGGTGCCGTGTAGTATCCGCCAACCATCTGCTGTTTCTGCGCGGCCCAGTCCACAAAGGCCAGATCATCGGCCTGAAACCAGAAAATCTTACCATGTGCTTTGGAAATCGGTCCCTCGACCGGAACCCGCTTGCGCACATCCTTCAATATGCTGTCCACACCATCGGTCTTGGCACCGTCGATGACAACCAGGCCGTTCGCCCGCGCACAGGCCTGCTGAATGAGCGACCGGGCCAGTGCCTTGGCGCGGGGCAGAAAGACAATGGCGTCCTGACAGGGGCCATCTGCGTCGGGCACCGTTTCAAAACCCTGCGCGGCGAAATGGTCGTGAAATGGTTTGAAGGGCTGCACAACTTGTGCGCCGCCCGCCAGCGCAGACAGATCATGGTCGGGCGTGGGGCAAATCACGCTAAGAGGGGGGGACAGCGTCAGGCCGTTTTGCAAGGCAAGTTCCAGACGAGGGGACATGGGCAATTCCGGCTGAGAGAGGCGCGCGCGTCAGGCCAAAGGCCTTACTCTTCGCGTTCCATTGTGCATTGCAAAGGGTGCTGGTGCCTGCGGGCAAAATCCATCACCTGACCAACTTTGGTCTCGGCAATTTCGTGGCTGAAAACACCGACTACGGCCACGCCTTTCTTGTGAACGGTCAGCATGATCTCGAACGCCTGCGCATGGGTCATGCCGAAGAAGCGTTCAAGCACATGCACCACAAACTCCATCGGTGTATAATCGTCGTTCAGCAACAGGACCTTGTATAAAGGCGGACGCTTGGTTTTTGGGCGTGTCTGTACCAGGACGGACGCGTCACTGTCGTCGTCCGGCTTGTCAGACATCATCCAGATCATTTCAAGCATCGTGTGCAACTGTCCGATTCAGGCTTGGGGTTTATCTTGGCGCTTATATAACGTGTGCATGGCTGGTGAAAAGAGCAAGCGGACGTAAACGGGATGACGACCAAGCTGACGACAATCGGGTTTGATGCAGACGACACCCTTTGGCATAACGAACGGTTTTTTCAGCTGACGCAGGCTCGTTTTGCTGAACTCTTGGCCGATCATGCCGATCGTGATCACCTGATGGACCGTCTTCTTGCGGCAGAAAAACGCAACATTCAGCGCTATGGGTATGGCATCAAGGGATTTGTCCTGTCGATGATCGAGACGGCGATCGAAGTCACCGAAAGCCGCGTTCCGGCCTGGGTCATCCGGCAGCTGATCGAAGCGGGGCAAGAGATGCTGGCCCATCCGATCGAGCTGTTACCCCATGCCCGCGAGGCCGTCGAAGGTGTTGCCGATGCGTATCGGGTTATCCTGATCACCAAGGGCGACTTGATCGATCAGGAACGCAAACTGGCCCAGTCCGGGCTGGGTGATCTGTTCGATGGTGTGGAAATCGTTTCCGAAAAGACGCCCGAAACCTATCGGTTCGTGTTCGACCGTCATGGTGATGGCCCGACTGCCGCAATGATGATCGGCAATTCGATGCGGTCAGATGTCGTAGCCCCGATTCAGGCCGGGTGCTGGGGTGTCTACGTGCCCCACGGTCTGGTCTGGGAGGTGGAACATGCAGAAGCCCCGGTCGAAAGCCCCCGATTCCGCGAGTTAAGGGATTTGGGTGATCTGGCCGATCTGTTGCGCGACCTGAAGTGATGTTGCCTTTTCGCCTCAGTTTCACATAAACCCTGCCGCAACCGGGCGCAGTTTTGCCTTTATCGCGCATCTGGTGGTTCTGACGGGAAAATTCGCAAGATATAGCCTCAGCCCAGACGCAAAACGAAACTGCGAAAACCTCAGCTTTCGGTTTATTTCATTGGGTCGCTGTGATAGCCTTGGAGACAATAAAATAAATATTGCTGACCGGGAAAACCCGGCAGCGTGAGGCAGACAGAGGCAAAGATCGTGCAGATTCGGCGGACAGTTCCGGCCCGAATGGGCTTTTTCCTTATAGCGTTGCTATGTGTGCTGGCGTTTGCGCCGCTCAGGTCAATGGCGGCGCCTTATGCAGCTATGGTGATTGACGCCCGAACTGGCGAGGTGCTGCATTCACGAAATGCGGATGCGCGGCTGCACCCGGCCTCGCTGACCAAGATGATGACGCTCTATATCGCGTTTGAGGCAGTGCGAAACGGCGAAATCACACTGGATACACCCGTTCGGATTACCCAGAAGGCGGCGGCCGAGCCCCCGTCGAAGCTGGGCCTGCGCGCGGGCCAGACGATTGCGTTCCGCTATCTGATCCGCGCCGCTGCGGTAAAATCGGCCAACGACGCGGCCACGGCGATCGGCATTGCCATCAGTGGCTCGGAAGCAGCCTTTGCCCGCCGTATGACCCGAACCGCCAAAGCAATGGGAATGAGCCGCACGACCTTCAAGAATGCGCATGGTCTGACTGAGGCAGGGCACCTGTCCAGCGCGCGTGACATGACCACGCTGGGACGGCATCTGCTATATGATTACCCGCAGTATTATAACCTGTTCTCGCGCCAATCGACGGATGCCGGTATCAAGACTGTTCCCAACACCAACCGCCGCCTACTGGCGGCCTATAAAGGTGCGGACGGAATAAAGACCGGATACACACGTGCGGCGGGGTTCAACCTGGTGGCGTCGGCCAAACGCAAGGATGAGCGTATCATCGCAACTGTCTTTGGTGGTAAATCCGGGGCGTCGCGGAACGCCAAGGTTGCGGAATTGCTGGATTTGGGGTTTCGCCGTGCCCCGTCTCGTGCACCTATCCGCAAACCTGAGCGCCCGGTCTATGCGGGCAATGTCGGGCTGGGGGGCGATACCCAAGTTGCAGCGCTGAGCGGAGCACCGAAATCCAGCCTGCGCCCGCTTGGGCGCCCGAGTGCCACAACACAGGTTGCCAGTGCGGTCGCGGTCGTGGCAGACCAGAACAGCGACCGTATCAGCAGCGGCATTGCCGCAGCGATTGCCGAAGCGGATATTGCTCCAACCGCCCCGCCGGTTGAAACGTCGGACACCCGCCCGGCATTGCGCCCGGACAATCTGGTGCTGGCCTCGACCGAGCCCGCCAGCCCTCCAGAGCCCGAGCAGGAAGTGATTACCCGCCTGTCCTCGTCCGGTGGGCATCTGTGGGGGGTCAATGTGGGCCGCTACACCACACGATATGAGGCCGAGAAGATTCTGCTGAAAACGGCGCTGTCGGAAATGACCACGCTGGATGGCAGTCTGCGCAAGGTCAGTCAGAGCTCGCGCGGCTTTGATGCGACATTCCAGGGCATGACGCGGGAACAGGCCGATTTGGCGTGTCGCCGTCTGCAAGCCCGCAATGTCACCTGTTTCATGATCGGGCCATCATAAGGTCCGGCATATTCTCTCCTGTTGGGTCTGGGCTGCGGTCATCCGCGGCCCTTTTTTTAATCGAAGACGTGACCGTGCTGATATTGTTCGTCCTGTCCCGCGGCGGCGGTCAGGGCGGCGACATTGTCCTTGGTGAAGAACCCGTCATACTTGTGACACCGTTCGATATATTCAGTGATCAGCAGCGTGTTCTTCGAGTGTTTCGAGAAGATCTGTTTCAGGTTCGGGTCGTCTTTGCATTCGCCCACCACATGGGCCAGGAACGGCACGCCCTTGTCTTTAAGCGTGTTCACGACAAAGTCGACATTCTTTTCCCCGGCACCATGGTCGCCATCCTTGATCTCGACGGCCATGTGATGCAGGCGACGGCCAAAATTGCGCACAAAATCCTCGGTCGGCATCGGCAGCTTGGCGAATGAGTTGACGAAGGACGGCGTGTTGTTGGCGGTGAAAACCTTGGCCGGAGATTTCTTGTCATCGTCCACATTGGCGTTGCGGTTCACATTGGTGGACGAGTTCATGTCGAAGATGTTGTAAGCCCCCCAGAAATAGTAGGGCACCATGGTCAGGAATTCGAGGATCGCATCCTCGCGCTCACCCGCCAGCACGCGCGTCGCCAGATGATCGATGCCCAGCATCAAGGGCGCTATTTTGCTGTCCGATCCGAACGCGGCTGCCTGATCCAGCCGCGCTTGTTCCGCGTCGCTCAATAACACACGATCACCAAGGCCCAGGCTGTCTGTGTCGTTGAAATCAAGTGTCGAATACCCGACCCGGTTACAGGTGAAATCGGACGGGGTCGTAAAGCGGAAGCCGTCCAATGTGTAGAACGGGTTTTCTGTGTCTCCCGCATATTCGAAGCGGATATTCTGATCCTCAAGCGTCCCGGTCAGCGCCTTCAGATCACAGGCGCCGAAAATCTCGCCAACATACCGCGTTTGCGGCGTATTGCGGGCCAGCGGGTACATGCGATTGATGCGGGGGATGAAGTCTTCGAAACCGGGGCTGAGCGGGGCCATCACGATCAGCGCGGGATAATCGGGATGCGAATGCAGGACCGAAAATTTGTGGGTCTGCCCCAGATAGCTGGCTGTGTGGCGATAGGGTGTCATCACGTAAAGTTCGACCAGCGTATCGAACAGCGCGTCGGTTTCGACCTGCATACAGATTGCGCGCATTGGCCCGACCTGCCCGGCGATGCCCGAGCTTGTCCGGCGCTCGTAGATTTTCGGCAGGTATTCCGCAAAGAAGTCCGAGTTCTTCTTGTCGCCCCGGGGTTGATAGGACATCAGATCAAAGGACATTCGACTACCTCCTTGCGCGACACCCCAACCGGGGCGAGCGATCGTTTGAAATTGTAGGTTTCAGAACATGTGCTTGCCCGTCATGCTAGGCGCTGAGACCTGTACGGGCAACAGTCGTGAAATTGGGTTGCCGACGTTAACGCATGATGGTCAGCGGGTGAATTTCGTCACATCGACACCGCCCCCGATCAGGCTTTCGCGAACGGAGCGGGCGATTTGAACCGCGGTCGGGCCGTCGCCGTGCAGGCAGATTGTGTCGATGGACGTTTCCAGCCGCTTGCCGCTTTCGGTGATGATCGCACCTTCGCGGACCATGTTCAGGATGCGAGGTCCGGCGACGTCGGCGTCGTGGATGACGGCGCCGGGCAGGCTGCGATCAACCAGTGTTCCGTCGTCGTTATATGCACGGTCGGCGAAAATCTCGCCCACCCAATTGCACCCGAGTTCACGCACGGCCTCTTCCTGTTTTGTCGCGGCCAGCACCATGACGATGATATCGGGATCAACATCCAATGCACCCTGATAACAGGCGCGCGCCATATTGATATCGGCTGAACACATATTGGCCAGCGCCCCGTGCAGTTTCAGGTGCCGTACCTTGGTACCAACTGCGGTGGCCATGCCGATTGCGGCCCCCAGCTGATACCGGACCAGATTGCGCAGGTTGTCATGGGGCAACTTCATGTTCCGCCGACCAAACCCCTGTAAATCGGGAAAGCCGGGATGCGCGCCGATGCCTACGTCATTTTCGGCCGCCAGTTTCATCGTCGATGCCATTACATCCGGATCACCGGCATGAAACCCACAAGCGATGTTGGCCGAGGTGATGATTTTCAGCAGGCTTTCGTCATCGCCCATTTTCCAGGGGCCAAAACTTTCCCCCAAATCGGCATTCAGATCGACGCTTGGCATTGGCACATCTCCTTAGTCTGTGGCAGAGATCACTCCGCCGATCAATTGGTAGGACAACAGGTCCGGTATGTCATGGGGATCACGCACCAGTGCCTCGACTTTTGAGGGCAGGCGCGCAAGGTCTGACAGGAACGCTTTGTGCATTTCTTCAGCCTGTTCCATGCTGACAAATTCGAACCGGATGTCGCCGCCTGCGGGTGTCTGTGCCGCGCGGGACATATCGCATGGCAGAACGGTCGCGATACGAGGGTACCCGCCCGTGGTCTGACATTCCGGCAACAGGATGAACGGATCGCCAGTGCCGGTCATCTGGATATCGCCGGGGGTGATCACCTCGGACAGGATATTCAGCTGGCCCGAGGCGGCAAAGCCGTCACCGTCGCTGTCCACCTGCATGCCCATCCGGTTGGCGCGTGCGCCGCGCCGGAAATTGGTTTGGGCAAACCGTTCAAGCGTCGCGCCGTCAAACAAAGATGTCTGAAAACTGGCAACCACATGCAGCACCCCGCCCGAAAACCGCTCGACAGCAGCCAGTTTCATCCCGCTGTTGCCTGCATCCGGTCCACAGGTCAGCCTGTCACCCTGCTGTAACGCCCGGCCAATCCGCGCTGTCAGATGGGTGGAGCGGGACCCCAGAAAAACCTCGGCATCAATACCGCCGCCCAGATGCAGATAGCCGTAGTTTCCAGCCAGCGTCGCCCCGATGACCAGCCTTTGCCCGGCGCTCAGTTGGTGCGAGGCGTTCCAGGCGACAGGGCTGCCATCAATGCTGGCCTGCATTCGTGCGCCAGTCAGGGCGATGCGCGTGTTATGCGTCGCCTCGAACTCGCCTCCCATCCCGGCCATCTCCAGCGCCGCAAGGTTTGGGCTTTGATCCAGCAACGCCGCCCCTTCATGCAAGGCCAGAATATCCGCGGCCCCTGATCGGGACAGCCCCTGATCCAGAAAACCTGTGCGCCCCTGATCCTGAATGGTGCAGGTCGGGCCAATCCGGTGGACAATAAGGCTCATGGCGCAATCTCCTCACAGGTTGCGCCGCCTGTGCCGTCCTCGTTGTTGGCCTTGATGTGTTCCAGAACGTCTCGGGAAACGGGCTCGAACAACAGTTCATCGCCGGGTCTAAGGGTAAAGGCCTCGACCCTTTCGGGACGGAAACACCGAAAGGCGGTCTGCCCGATATGCCGCCACCCGGTTGGCGTCGGCCCGGAAAACAGAACAAATTGCGAGATCGCCAGAACCAAAGCCCCTTCCGGCACCATGGGGGTCAGGCTTTGCAGCCGGGGAATGTTGAATTCGGGTCCCAGAGGCCCAAGATAAGGCTGCCCCGGAGCGAAGCCGATGGTCAGAACCCGCACGCGGGACTGTCCAAGCCGACGTATTGCTTCTTCCGGCGACAGGCCGGCAGCAGCGGCGGCATCGTCAAGCTGGGGGGCAAGGTCGGTCCCGTAAACTGTCGGAACGCGCCACAACCTGCGACCTGCGGGCAGGGGTGTAGTGTACCAGTCTTTCTGGTCAACCAGATCCCGAAGCTTTTGCAGCATTTTCTGATGAGAGATGCGCTGCGTGTCGAACCGAACAAAGGCCGAGCCCAGGGAGGCTGACGACTCGGTCACCTCATCCCAGTGCAGACGATCGACTTCAGACCGAAACGCCAGCGCTGCCCGGTTCGCGGTGTTGGTCATCCTATCCGAAAAGGTCACCAGCGCGCCGTCAAATCCGACGGTTCTGACCAAAGGAAACTGAATGTTGCGCGCCATTGCTGATCTGCTTTCGGATCGAAGAGTGAATTGGTGGAACCTGACCGCATCTTTAGGGGATGCGCAAGACAGGGCGTTCAATAGCGGACATTGTGCCTGTTCCGTCCACATCCCGGCAGGGAGCGACCCGCAGTATTAGGCGTCCGGCGGGGGTGAGAGGTTTTTGACCGGATTCTGGCCGCAGTTCCGACTCGTTTTCCCGTTTCGAGTCGCCCTGACTTGTATCTTGAAATCGCGGAGTCTCTATATCTTGTGTCGGCCCATTTTGTCTTATGGGGCTTGCCAGTCAGATCGTGCCCAAAAGTACCCGGACAGGAGGGTGGAGGTCAATTTTGAATGAATGTAAGCTATTGAAGTAAAACAATAAACAAAGAAAATTCAAAAAAAAGACCAATAACGTCATTTTCCGCTTGCGGGTTTTGAGAGTAATACTTAGAACCCCCTTCACCGGCGCAACTGAGGTTGGCCTGACGGACTGGAAAGACGGTTGAGACGCACCGGAGAGACGGTGGGCATCTGAGGTTGAGGTT